>JAFAUA010000396.1 GCA_019243595.1 Acidimicrobiia bacterium | reverse complement strand
AGCGGCATCTGGGCGAGGTAGTCCTCCCGAGTCGGCTCATGGCCGACGAGCGGATCCGACGCGCCGGTCGGCACCAGCCCCGGGCGCACGCCGTTCACCCGCACCCGAAACCGCCCGAGCTCGTCGGCCGCGTTGCGCACGAGCATGTCGATCGCCGCCTTGGCGACGCTGTAGGGCGCCATCAGCGGGTGGGTCAGCGCCGCCGCGATCGACGACACGGCGACGATCGAGCCGCCCCCGCTGCGGGTGAGGAGCGGCACCGTCGCCTTGATCGTCAGGAACGTGCCGGTGACGTTGAGGGCGAGGTCGTTCTCGAAGGCGCCCTTGTCGATCAGCGCCAGCGGCCCCAGCGCGGTGGCGCCACCTGCGTTGGCGACGACGATGTGCAGGGCGTCCAAAGGCGCCGCAGCCGCCGAGGCCGCGTCGACCACGGACTCCTCGTCGGAGATGTCGGCGACGACGTAATGGCAGCGCTCACCGATGGCAGCGGCAGCCGACGCCAGGCGGGACTCGGTCCGACCGCAGATGGTGACGACGGCGCCGTCGTCGACCAGGCGCTGGGCGCAGGCCAGCCCGATCCCCGAGCCACCCCCCGTGACCAGGGCGGCCTTGCCGTCGAGGGCGCCGGTTCCCATACGTGGGTGTCCTCCTCGGAGACTTGCCGACTGTGAGTGGCCGCAGTATATGTACGACTGTTCATTTCTGGTCGGGGGAGGCGGGACGATGGTGATGACGTCGTCGCTGATCGAGGCGGTGAAGCAACGGGCACACGCCGAGCGCGAGCGCACCTCGCACCCGGCCGAGTTCCCGGAGCTGCCGCCCGTGCCGGCTGCCCGTTACGGAGACCACGAGTTCTTCGAGCTCGAGCGCCGGGAAGTGTTCGGCCGGTCGTGGCTGATGGTCGCCCATGTCGACGAGCTCCCCGACACCGGCGACTTCCGGCTCATCGACCATCTGGCCAAGCCGATCGTCCTGCTGCGCACCGAGGACGGCGGCGTCAACGCCTTCCTCAACACGTGCAAGCACCGGGGCGCGGCGCTCGTCACCGACGCGGCGGGCCACGCCGGCCGCCGGCTCACCTGCCCGTATCACAGCTGGGTCTACGGGCTCGACGGCGCCCTCCTCGGTTATCCCGAGACCCAGAACTTCCCGCCGCTCGACAAGGAATGCCTCGGGCTCACACCTGTGCGCTGCGAGACGTGGGGCCCGCTCGTGTTCGTCAACCTCGACGACGGCGCGCCGACTCTCCACCAGTACCTGGGCCAAGTGGGCGAGGACCTGAGCGAGCTCGGCGACCTCGCCGGACGGCTGCATCTGGTCGACCGCACGGCGTTCGACGTCGACGTGAACTGGAAGCTGCCCGTCGACGCCAACATCGAGACGTACCACGTCAACACCGTGCACCGCGACAGCGCGGCCAAGGTGCTCGACCAGGCGGCGACCGGCATCCAGTTGCTGGGCCAGGGCCACTCCCGCATGCTGATCACCATGCAGAACGGCCAGTCGATGGGGGATCTGCTGCCGTTCCCGTCACTGTTCGACGGCGTCGGCGACCTGCCCAACGCGGGCACCTTCTCCTACCACGTCTTCCCCAACCTGAGCATCGTGTTCTCGGGCCTCGGCTTCATGTTCTTCATCACCAACTGGCCCAGCGGTCCGAACCAGTCGCAGTACCACGTGCACTTCTGCTCGTCGGTGCCGTCCAACGGCGACGACTCCACCCAGCTCAACACCCAGTTCGCGCAGATCAACCGCTCGGTGCTGCTCGAGGACCTGTCGGTGCTGCCGGGGATGCAGCGCTCGATCGACACCGGCTCCCTCGATTACGTCCGCCTCGGCTATCAGGAGCGGCGCATCTATTACCTGCACGAGACGATCGACCGGGTGATCGGCGTCGAACGGGTGCCCGAAGAGCTCCGGGTCCCGGCCGTGCTCGGCGACTTCATCGAGAGCTGAGCGTTGACGATGGCAGGCGCCGACGTGCACCCCTTCGTGGCCCTGATGCGCCAGTACTGCATCGACTACACGAACTCCCACGACCAGTCGCTCTACGACGAGATCATGGAGCCCGACTACGTCGTGCACATCAGCGGCTTCGACCTGCCGCGTGAGGCCGGCTACCGCCAGGCCGTCGTCGACATCTTCCAGCGGGCGCCGGGCCTCGGGCTTGTCGTGCACGAGTTCGTGCTGAACGGCGATCGCCTGTGCATGCGGTTCAGCGAGCACGGGTCGATGCCGACCGACGACGGCGGCCGGGCGCTGGCGTGCTGGCGCGGCATCGGCCTGTACAAGTGGAACGGCAAGCGCCTCACCGAGAACTACGTCGAGCAGGACTACCTGAGCGCCCACCGTCAGCTGGCGAGTGGCGCGCCCCACGAGCTCGACCCCCTCCACCTCGACCCGTGGGTCGGTACCGAGGTCGTGCCCGCCAACGACGACGCCGAGGAAGTGGTGCGGGCGTGGCTCGACAAGGGCGACCTCACCAACGCGGCCCGCCACCGCATCGACGACAGCCTCATCGACGGCCCGGTGATCGAGTTCAACCAGGTGACGGTCGACGACCTGTTCTCGGCCGGCAACAAGGTCGCCTTCCACCTCGTCGCCCGCGGCCCCTACCGGGGCGGCGTCGACGACGTCCCCGACGACTGCGTCGGCCAGGACGCCACCCTCCTTGTCGCCGGTGTCGTAGAGGTCCTCAACGGGGGCGGCATCTCCGACGTCCACGCCGTCACGACGCGGATGAACGTGCGCTCGCAGTTCACCGGCCTCTCGCCGGTGTGACGATGGCGGCGACACAGGTGCGCCCTGAGGTCGACCTGCTCGACCCCGCCTTCCACGTCGGCGACCCGCATCCGGCCTACCGCTGGATGCGTCACCACGAGCCGATCTACCGCGACGAAGCGAACGGCCTGTGGGCGATGACCCGCATGGAGCACCTGCGCCACGTGGAGCGCCACGGCGACGTCTTCACCAGCACCCGCGGTTACCGGTCGGTGTGGATCCCGACGGAGACGTCGATGATCAGCAAGGACGATCCCGAGCACAGCACCCAGCGCAAGTTCATCGCCGACCGCTTCACGCCCCGTGCCGTGCACAACCTCGCGGACCAGGTCCGCGAGATCGTCGTCGATGCCCTGAGTACGTTCCCCATCGCCGACCGCTTCGAGGTCGTCGACACGATCGCCGCTCGTGTGCCGTCGACGCTGACTGCCCGGATGGTCGGCTGGCCCGACGAGAGGTGGCGAGACGTGCGGTCGTGGTCGGAGCGTCTGATGCGCGTCGACACCATGGGGCGCGTGCCGATGCACACGGCCGACGGCATCCGGGCCGTGTTCGAGATCGCCAAGGCCGTCGACCCGCTCTATGCCGAACGCAAGGCCTGCCCGGCGGACGACCTGATGAGCGTGTGGGCCCAGTGCCCGATGAGCGTCGACGAGGTCAACTCCGAGCTCGGCCTGTTCATCCCCGGCGGGGCCGAGACCACGCGCACCACGCTCGCCCGCGCCCTGATCCTGTTCAGCGAGCGCAACGATCTGTGGGAGCGGTTGGCCGCCGCGCCCGAGACCATCCCCGTCGCCGTCGAAGAGCTGCTGCGTTGGATCACGCCGCTCAACAACATGTTCCGCACGGTCACCACCGAGACCGAGCTCGACGGCGTGAAGTTCGTGCCCGGCGACCGCATCGCGCTCGTGTACCCGTCGGCCAACCGCGACGAGAAGGTGTTCGACAACCCCGACGAGGTCGACCTCGGCCGAGACCCCAACCACCATGTGGCCTTCGGCTTCGGCACTCACTTCTGTCTCGGCGCCCACGTCGCCCGCCTGGTGCTGCGCGTGGCCCTCGAGGAGCTGACCCAGCTCTTCACCAACCTCCGCCCCGGCAGCCCGCCGGTGTACGAGGCCAACGTCTTCGTCAAGGGCGTCGAAAGCTTCGAACTCCTGGTCGACCGCCGATGACCACGAGGCGGGGGATGGCGGTGGTCATGGTGCTGGGGGCTGTCGTGTTCGGTGCCGTCGGAGGGGGCGCCCGTTCGGGCGCGGCGGCGCCGTCGCGGCAGGGCTGGTGGAAGGTCGGGTTGCCGACTGCTGCACCCGGCATCGGCGGGCTCGGAAACCTGAAGGATCCGCAGGGTGCCGACGTACCGGACGGCGGACTGCTCGTCCAGGGCGGCCCGTCGGTCGCGCAACCCGCGGCGTACGCGGCGCTGTCGTTCGACCTCGGCACGGCCGCAGTCTCCGGCCCGCTGCGCCTCGTCCCGGCACCGACAGCTGCGTC
>JAFAUA010000234.1 GCA_019243595.1 Acidimicrobiia bacterium | reverse complement strand
GTTCCCTTGCGCCGCGGCGCGGCCGAGAACAGGGCCTGCTTGCCTTCGCCCTGCAACGGCTGAGGATCCATCGGCGGCGGCACCGGACCGAACAACGCGTCCCGCCTACCGCGACGCGGCTCAGGCGAACTCATGGATCCCCCCGTCGTACAGGCCGGCGGCCAACGTGCGGTAGGCCTCGGCGCTGCTCGACCGTGCGGCATGCTCAAGCACCGAGCGACCGCGGCCGGGCGCCTCGGCCACCTTGACCGACTTCGGCACCGGAGGCTCCAGCACTTCGATGCCGTAGCGGGTGCGGACGTCGTCGAGCACGTGGCGTCCGAGCTTGGTGCGGCTGTCGAACATGGTGGCGACGACGCCGCGCACCTTGAGACCGGGATTGGTGTACGCCTTGACGTCCTCGATCGTCTCGAGCAGCTGGCCGACGCCGCGGTGGCTGAGCGTCTCGCACTGCAGCGGTATCAGCACCTCGTCGCCGGCAGTGAGCCCGTTGATGGTGAGCACGCCGAGCGACGGCGGGCAGTCGATGAGGATGACGTCGTAGTCGGACTTGATCGGGTCGAGGGCCCGGGCCAGCGCGTACTCCCGGCCTGCCCGAGTCAGCAGGTGCACCTCGGTGCCGGCCAGGTCGATGGTGGCGGGGAGGAGGTGGATCTCGCCAACCTTCAGCAGGACCTCCGACGCCGGCGTGCGGTGCACGAAGACGTCGTGCAGCGACTTCTCCAGGTCGTTGGGGTCGATGCCCAGCGAGAAGGTCAGGCAGCCCTGCGGGTCGAGGTCGACGAGGAGGACCCGCCGCCCCTGTTCGGCCAGCGCCGCGCCCAGGGCGTGCACGGTCGTCGTCTTCGCCACCCCGCCCTTCTGGTTGGCGACGGAGAAGGTGGGCATCGGCGGAGTGTAGGGCGGCGGGGCCCCGGCCGGAACCCGCCTAGTGGGGGCAGAGAATGGCGAGCTGGGAGTCGGCCCAGTGCCACGTCGGCTGGCCGGCGTCGGCCGTGGTGGGCACCGGTGCCTGCTTCGGATTCTGGACGGTGACCGTCCACGCGAGCGAGGCACCCTGGGCGATCGTCGCCGGTGCGCTGAGGGCGGTAGCGGTCACCGTGCTGCTCGTCTTCCCGGCGGGGTCCGTGAAATTCACGGTGACGGGGAAGGGATTGACGACGACGGGCGCCGCCGAGTTGTTGTGCACGGTGCCGTTGACCGCCGTCTGCACGATCTGCGGCACGCTCGCACTGACCGACGAGCCGATGGAGCTGCCGAGCTGCTGGCTCATCTTGTCGACCGTCGCCGACACGCTCGCGAGGGGACAGACCGCCTGGGTCGGGCTGGGCGTCCCAAGAGGCGGCGCGCTGGACGGTGATACCTGGGGCGTCGGACTCGTCGACGCCACCGACCGGCTGGATGTCGACGGGGTCGGGCCCGGCGACGGGGCGGTCTCGCTCGACGGTGACGAGGCGCCGACCCCGGCGCCGATGGCGTTTTGGTTGGAGTGGCTGGCGGGTGTGCTGGTGAGCGGCACGCGCATCTGCCCGCTGACCAGGAGGGCGACGAGGACGACCGCCGCCGCAGCCGCGGCACCGACGGGCGCCGTCCAGCGGTTCACCCGGCGAGCGCGGGCCGACTCGAGGGGGATGACCGTCGGCCGGGTCTTGGCCGCGGCAACGGGGGCCGGCCGCGGAGTGACCTGCGGTGTCTCCGCGCCTAGGGGCTTGGCCAGTACCCGGCTGATGGCGGCCATCGCCTCGGCCGGCGCAACCTCGTCGTCGATCGGCGCGAAGTACTCGATCGACCAGCCCGTCAGCTCCCGCACGAGCACGCCGAACGTCTCGAGCAGCACCCGGCTGCGGTTGACCTCCTCGGCGCTCATCCCGTGCAGGAGCCCGAGGCCGGCGAGGTCGTCGGGATCGGTGTGGACGTGACCCCGCTCGTCGGCGGCCGCCAGGAGGATCCCCAGGAACCGGAGGCAGAGCAGCCGCTGCTGGCGCTCGACGCCAGCTGCGAACAGGCGCGCCGATGCCGCTCCGATGGGATCGGGTGCTGGACCGGTAGGAAGACGAGGGCTCAAGAGGCGACCAGCCTTGGCGCGCGTTTTTCAACGCTCTGGACGAACGGTACCGCTTTCGGGCGGTTTCTGCCGCCCTTACCCCGCGAGCTGGGACATGAACTGGTTCATGTCGAAATAGTCCCGCCAGGCGGCGATCTTGCCGCCCGTCACCTCGAAGGTTCCCATCACCGGGAGCTCGATGGACTTGGCGGGTGTGACGAACACATCGGTGCGCTCGGTCATGACGACGTTCCCGTCGGCCACGATGTGGTGGACCCGGAACTCGATCTTGTCGACCCCGGCCGTGAAGCCGGCGATCGTGGCCTTGATGGCGTCCTTGCCGGTGACCGGATCGATCGGGATGTTGTGATACACGGCATCGTCGGTGAAGTAGTCGACGATGGCATCGAGGTCGCCGGCGCTCCACGCGTCGCAGAACTGCTGCACCAGCTCCAGTGGCGTCTCGCTCATATCGCGAGACGCTACTTCCGCTTCTTCGCCGCCTTCTTGGCGGCCTTCTTCTTGGCCGGAACTGCCTTTTTCTTGGCGGGCGCCGCCTTCTTTTTGATCGTTGCCGCCTTCTTCTTCATCGGCGCAGCTGCCTTCTTCTTGGCGGGCGCCGTCTTCTTCCTCGCCGGCGCAGCTGACTTCTTTTTCGCCGGAGCGGCCTTCTTCTTCGGCGCTGCCTTCTTCGGGGCGACCGCCTTCTTGGGCGGAAGGGCGGTGGCGTGGGCGATGCCGAGACGCACCCACAGAGCGAGCTCGCCGTCGTCGGCGACGCCGGCGGGACTCACGCGGATCATGCCCCGCGACGTCCGCCCGCCCATCGAGAACTCGCTCACGTTCGGCCTGGTCAGGGCGTCGTGGTGCAGCGTCGGGTCGATGCGGACGACGAGGTCGTCGCCCAGGACCCCACAGCACATGTTCCCGCCGACCATGAAGCTGATGCCGCCGAACATCTCACGTTCGGTGACCGCCTTGAGCGGGGCCAGGTGCTCCCGGAGGCGGTCCGCCAGGTCATCGTCGTACGCCACCGGCGTCCATTCTGACCCACCGCCCGTGCCAGAATCGGGACGGTGGCGCAGACGCGTGGGGGGCTCCACATCCCGGATACGCCGTACGCACGTGCCGGCGACGCTGCCTACGCGCCGACTTCGTAGTCGACGTGGACTCGCGGTTTCACGATGACCGAGCTGTCGCCCTCGGCGCCGTCTTGATCTACGCCTTCCTCGAAGCGACGTTCGGCCTGATCCTGGTGCTCGCCGCCGTCGCGCGCGGGCGCATTCCCGGCCCGTGGCTCGACGTGGTGAGGACGGTGAGTCACAACGACGTGGGTGCCTTCGCCCCCCGGTGGCTCCTCTCCTCGACGCGTGGGCTGCAGAAGAGCGGCAAGTTCCTCGTCGGTGTCGGCCTCGTCGCCGACGGAAGCGTGCGGGCCGCGCTGTCGGTCGGAGTGTTGCGGCGATCCCGCGCGATGACAACCGTCGCCGCCGTCTTCTTCGGAGCCATCGCCGTCGGCGGGCTCGTTGTGGCCGGGTTCAACCCACCAACCATCCGGCTGTTCACAGCGCTGGCCAACGTTGTCGTCGCCGTTGTCGTCGTGCTTGAGGCCCGGCGGCCGCGCGCCTACAGCTCGTAGCGATAGACGTTTGTCTCCCTCGGCTTGAAGCCGATGCGCTGATACAGCCGATTCGCTGCTTCTCGCGACGGCCGGGATGTCAGGTCGACGGTGCGGGCACCGAGCTCACCCGCCAACCGCAAGGCCTCGCGGTTCAACGCCTCGCCGATCCCCTGGCCGCGCGCCGACTCGTCGACCACAACATCCTCGATCCAGGCCCGCACCGCTGTCGGAATCCGGAAGACGACGAGCGTGAGCGAGCCGACGATGTTGCCGCTGTCGTCACGCGCCACCAGGAGGTGACTGGCCTCGGACCGCACGAGCTCTTCGAGCTCGTCGCGCGTCGGCGGCGGGTTGGACTTCGACAGCTGCGGGATCAGGCGCGTGAAGGCGTCGACCAGTTCGTCGTCGACGCTCTGTGCCTCCGAAACGGAGACCGCCACTTACTCGTCAGGGACCGGTTGCGGCGGCGGCGGGCCCGCGTAGTGGGCGCTGGGCCGGATGAGCCGGTTGTCGGCCGCCTGCTCGAGGATGTGGGCCGTCCAGCCGATGACCCGGCTCGACGCGAACGTCGGCGTGAAGAGGTCGCGAGGCAGGCCAGCCTTGTCCATCACCACGCCGGCGTAGAACTCGACGTTGGCGTACAGCTGGCGACCGGGCTTGAGCTCGGCCAGCACGTCGACGACGGTCTGCTCGATGTGCTTGGCGAACTCGACGTTCTCACCGCCGATGCGCTCGGCGACACCCTTGAGCATGCGGGAGCGCGGGTCCTCGGTCTTGTACACGCGGTGGCCGAAGCCCATGATGCGCTTGCCGTGCTCGACGGCGTCGCGCACCCACGGCTCGGCGTTCTCGGGCTTGCCGATGGCGTCGAGCATGTCGAGAGCCCGGCTCGGCGCGCCGCCG
>JAFAUA010000156.1 GCA_019243595.1 Acidimicrobiia bacterium | reverse complement strand
CCGGAGCCTAGGCGGCCTTGTTGTTGGCGGCCCGGGCCAATGCCAGCGCCCGGCGGGCCTGTTCGAGCCCGCGACGACCGACTTCGCGCGCCTCGGAATCGAGGTGCCAGCGCTGGTCCGGGGCTTCGAGGAGCCGCATTTGGTCCTTGCTCTTGCTCATACCTCGATGATGACAGGGGGGTATGACAAGAACTCTTTCTCCGCGATTCGCGGTGGGATCCCCCCAAGAGAAGGGGGGCCTTCCTACGTTCGGTTTGCGACCAAGCAATCCAAACAAAGGAGGCCCCTCTTGGGCGAGCGTATCCAGCTGCCCCTCGAGCTCGATGACTTCGACGTGCTGAGCTCGCAGGTGATCGATGGCGTGTTGGAGGTGCACGTCGAGTCGTCGTTCCCGACGGCCTGCTTCCACTGCGGATCGGTCGGTGTAGTCGGCCACGGACGCTGCCGACGACGCATCCGGGATCGCAGCGTTGGCCGTCCGACGGTGCTCGTGTGGCACCAGCGACGTCTCTGCTGTCGGGACTGTGGACGCACCAGCCGTGAGCGTCACCTGGCCCTGGCCGGTCGGCGCTCTGTCACCGAGCGGTTCCATCGCCAGCTGTTCGAGGAGGCGTGCCGTCGGCCCTTCGCCGAGGTTGCCTCGGCCCACGGTGTGAGCCACTACCGGGTGGTCGAGGCCTTCGACACTCGGGCGCCTGGCGCCGTGGGCCCTGTCGGCCAGCCCCGAGTGCTGGCCCTCGACGAGAGCGCGTTCAGGCGCCGGCTGCGCTTCAACACCGTGCTGTTCGACCCCCTTGGGCGCCGAGCGATCTCCGTCGCCGACGGCCGTGACCAGCACGCTGCGGAGCTGCTGCTGTTCTCGCTGCCATCGGCGGTCAGGGCGGGCGTGGAGACCGTGGTGATCGACTGCCACTGGCCGTTCCGCAAGGCCGTGATCGAGGCGATCCCCGAGGCCCGGGTGGTGGCCGACAAGTTCCACGTCCTGCGCTCAGTGGACCGTGCCGCCGATCGGGTGCGCGCTCGTGCGGGCCACCAGAAGAATTACCGAGGCCGAGACGGCGGCACCGCTCGCCAGAACAATCCCCGCAACGATCCCGTCGTCTACGGCGCCCGGTGGGCCTTCGCCAAGCGACGCCACACCCTCAACGCCAGACAGGCCGAGGGGCTGGGCGTCGTGTTCTCCCGCCACCCCAAGGTCGCGGTCGCCTGGGTGATGAAGGAGGCCTTCGCCGCCATCTACGAGGCCCACGACAGGGCCGAGGCTGCCCGTCGGTTGGCAGTCTGGGAGCACAATCTCGGCGCTGCTGGGCTTCCCGAGCTCGACGCGGTGTGGCGCACGCTGCAGTGGTGGCGCGAGCCGATCCTTGCCCACTTCGAGGACCGCCAGACCAACGCCTTCGCCGAAGGCGTCACCAACAAGGTGAAGGTGATGAAGCGGCGTTCCTACGGCTTTCGGAACCTCCAGCGTTACCGTCTGAAGGTCTTACTCACATGCAGTTGCTGACCGAGCGGTGAGCCCTCACCCACCGCCAATCGCGGAGAGCCCAGGAACTTCAGCCCTCCGCGGCGTCCGCCTCAGAGACCTCGACCTGCTCGACCGAGGCTCCCGACCCGCACCAGCGACAGGCCACCTCCTCGACGGTCTCGGCCAGCACCTCCTCGTCCTCGACGGTCAGGTCACCGCCGATCGAGTAGTGGTGGAAGGCGCGCGTCCGCCTCGTGATGGTGACGTCGAAGCGGGTGAGGTTGCCGCACGCGGCGCAGCGGTAGCGAGTCGTCACGGCGCCCTTACCCTAATGTCCGCTCGATGGAGCCCCGCCTCCGGGCCGTGTGCGATCTGATGATCCCCTCGATGCGGGAGAACGCGGGCCTGCACGAGTACGACGGCGCCATCCAGGATCTGTCGCCCGACGGCGTGCAGGCCGGGCTCGCGGCCCTCTCGTCGCCATCTGCGCCCGCCGACCACGACGAGGCCCACCTGGCGGCGTTCGAAGAGATGCTGCGCGTGAGCTTCGGCGAGCTCGAGGACCACCGCACCAATCCCCTCGTGCACCTCGACAACATGGACCTCTCGGTCTACGAGCGGGAGTACGCGCCAGCCGAGGAGCGCACCGAGGCGCGCCGCCGCCATCTTGGGGCGTGGCCGGCCGCCGTCGAAATGGCGCTGCAGTCGCTCGACCAGGTGTCTCGGCCCACCGCCGCCGGGCTGGTGGAGGCGGTCGCCGGCCTGGCGAGCGGCCTCGACGACAACGACCCGACCGAAGCCGACGCGCTGGCGGCCCACCGGAGGCTCGTCGCCCACGTCCAGACGGCGGCCACCGACGGCGAGCCCGATCCGGCCATTGGCGAAGAAGGCCTCGCGCGCCTGTTGAGCAGCGGCGAGGGCATCGATGTCGACCTCGCAGCACTGAAGCGCCAGGCCGACGAAGAGCGGGACCGCCTCACAAGTGACCTCGAGGAGGCCTGCGCCCTCATCCGCCCGGGCGCGCCCGTCGCCGACGTTGTCGCTTCGCTGCTCGCCGACCACCCCGACGCCGATGGCGTCGTCGACGAAGCACGCCACCAGGTCGAAGAGGCCGTGGCCTTCACGCACGAGCGCAATCTCGTCCCGGGCCTCGACGGCGAGTGCCTGGTCGGGCCGACACCACCGGCCCGCCGGTGGGCATTCGCCATGATGTCGTGGGCCGGTCCGTACGAGCCCGACGCCCCGAGTTGGTACCACATCACCCCGCCGGAACCGACGTGGCCGGTGCGCCAGCAGGAGGAGTGGCTGGAGGCGTTCAATCGCACCACGCTGCCCGCCATCACCGTGCACGAGGTGGCGCCCGGCCACTTCGCCCACGGCCGCGTCATGCGGCGGGTCGCGGGCGACGTACGCAAGGCGCTGATGTCGGTGTCGTTCATCGAGGGCTGGGCCCACTACTGCGAGCAGCTGTGCGTCGAGGAGGGCTTCCGCGCCGACGACCCGCGCTTCCGGGCGGGGGTCGCCATCGAAGCCCTCGTGCGGGTCACCAGGCTGGCTGTCTCCATCGGCGTGCACACCAGCGAGATGACGATCGACGAGGCCACCCAGCGCTTCGAGCAGGACGCCTACCTACAGGGTCCGGCGGCGCGCAGCGAGGCAAACCGGGCCACATTCGATCCCACCTACGGCCGGTACACGTGGGGCAAGCTCGAGATCCTCAAGCTGCGCGAGAAGGCCCGAGCCGCGTGGGGCTCGGAGTTCTCGCTCCCCCGCTTCCACAAGGAGCTCCTCGACCTCGGCGCCCCGCCTCTGGGCCTGATGGCATCTGGGTTGGGTTTGTAAAAGTCCTCGACATCGAACACATGTTCGCCTACGATCTGGCGGCGTGCAGCGGTCGTTCGATGACTTGGGGGTGCCCCTCAGCGAGACGACATTCTGCGTCGTCGACGTGGAGACGACCGGCGCGTCGGCGCTCGACGGCGCCATCACCGAGATCGGGGCCGTCAAGCTTCGGGGCGGCGAGTGCCTTGGCACCCTGCAGACCTTGGTCAACCCCGGGGTGTCGATTCCGCCCGAGATCATCGTCCTCACCGGCATCACCGAAGCGATGGTTCTGCCCGCGCCGCGCATCGACGAAGTGCTACCGAGCTTCCTGGAGTTCCTCGGCGACGCCGTCGTCGTCGGCCACAACGTGCGCTACGACCTCGGGTTCCTCAACGCGTCGCTGGCGCGTGCCGGCCGGCCGCGGCTGAGCAACCGCTTCGTCGACACCTGCGCCCTCGCCCGGCGGCTGCTGCAGGACGAAGTACCGGACCACCGCCTGTCAACGCTGGCGTCGCGGCTGCGCCTCGGCCACCGCCCCACGCACCGGGCGCTCGACGACGCCCTCGCCACCGGCGAGCTCCTGCACACCCTCCTCGAGCGCGCCGGCAGCCTCGGCGTGCTCGGCCTCGACGACCTGCTGCTGCTGCCGACGATCCAGGGCCACCCCGAGCTCGGCAAACTGCGGCTGACGACGCGGCTGCCTCGTCGCCCGGGCGTGTACCTCTTCCGAGGCCGCGGCGCCCGTGTGCTGTACGTCGGCAAGGCCACCAACCTGCGCGCCCGGGTGCGCTCCTACTTCTCCAGCGAGCAGCGCCGCAAGGTCAACCAGCTGCTGCGCGAGGTGGAGTCGATCGACCACATCGTCTGCGCCGGGCCCCTCGAGGCGGCCGTGCTCGAGGTCAGGCTCATCCATCAGTACATGCCGCCGTTCAACAAGCGGTCGAAGACCTGGCGGCGCTACGCCTATTTGAAGCTGACGCTCGACGAGCGGTTCCCCCGCCTGTCGGTGGTGCGCAAGGTCCGCAAGGGCGACGGTGCCCTGTACCTCGGGCCGCTCCCCTCGACCGGTGCCGCCCGCCTGCTCGCCGAGGCGATCGAGACCGCGGCACCCATCCGCCGCTGCACGGCCAAGCCGCCCCGCCAGCCGCGTTCGGCGCCGTGCGCGCCGGCGCAGTTGGGGGTGAGTCTGTGCCCCTGCTCGGGGCAGGTGTCCGACATCGAGTACCGCAACGTCGTACAGCGCTTGGTGCGGGGACTTACGACCGATCCCTCCCTGCTGCTCGATCCGCTCGCCGACCGCATGCAGCTGCTCGCCACCGCCGAGCGCTTCGAAGAAGCCGCCGACACGCGTGACCGGGCTGCGGCGCTGGCGCGCGCCCTGGCCCGGCAGCGCCGCCTCGAGAGCCTGCGGCGCAGCGGCCGCCTCGAGGTCGAAGACGCCGAGGGTCGCCGCCTCGTGCTGGGCGCCGGCCGCCTGCTCGACGGCCCACTGTTCGCCACCGACGACGCGGTCGACGCCACCGACGACGGCCCGATCCCTCGCGAGCTCGCCGACGAGGTCAGCTGCGTGGCCGCCTGGCTCGACGCCGAGGCGTCTCGCTTGCGGCTGGTGGCCTGCGACGGCGAGCTGGCATCACCCCTCCCCCGCCTCCCGTCCTACGAGCCCCGGCCCCGCAAGTAAGTTCCGCACCCGGTGGCCGAGACCGGAGACGGACCGCAGCGGGGGTTCTTCGACATCTGGTCCCGCGTCTACGACCTGGCCCCGGTACAGGCGGCGATCTACCACCCCGTGCACGATGCCGTGCTCGGCGAGCTCCGGCACCGCCCGGCTCGGCGCATCCTCGACGTCGGCTGCGGCACCGGCGATCTCACCGATCGACTGCGCCGCGAGCTGCAGCCCGAGGTCGTCGCCGGGTGCGACTTCTCGGCGGGGATGCTCGAACAGGCGTCGGCGCGGACGCGCGCCGTGAGGTGGCTCCAGGGTGACGCCACCGCCCTGCCGTTTGCCGACGGACACTTCGATGCCGTCACCTCGACCGAGTCGTTCCACTGGTTCCCCGACCCCGACGCCGCCCTGCGAGAGTTCCATCGCGTGCTGGGGACCGGTGGGCGCCTCCTGGTCGCCCTCGTCAACGTGCGCGTGCCCGCCACATCGCAGCTCGCCCATGCCGGCTCGAAGGCCATCGGCCAACCCGCCCGGTGGCCGACGCGCGCCGAGATGGCCGGCCGCGTGCGAGCGGCCGGATTCACCGTCGAGCGTCAAAATCGCATCCTCCGCCTGGGCGGGATCCTCATCCCGACCGTCCTCACCGTCGGCGTGAAGAGCTAGGGCAGACGGAAAGACTCGTCGGCGAGGAACCGGCAGTAGGCATCCTCGCCCATTGAGCTCAGGAGTGATTCGACCTGGCTGGGCTGGCAGAGCATGGCCTTG
>JAFAUA010000139.1 GCA_019243595.1 Acidimicrobiia bacterium | reverse complement strand
TGGGCGCCAGGTCGTACTCGCTGCGGTCGGTGTCGCGGATCAGCACACCTTCCCCAGTCCCCGGGTCGTAACTCTTGATCACTCCCTGCACAAACGCGGCCCTCCACTGCCTACGCTCGGTGCGTGCACGCTACCGGAGAGCAAAACTGACCAACGAGTTCGCCCTGATCGGGCGCCTTCGTGAGCGTTTCGCCGACATCGGCGACGATGCGGCGGTCGTCGAGCCGCCGACCGGGCCGCTCCTGCTCGCGGCCGACGCCGTCGTCGCCGGCGTCCATACCCCTCGCGACCTGCCGCTCGAGGAACTGGGATGGAAGGCGGTCGTCGTCAACGTCAGCGACATCGCGGCGATGGGCGGCCGTCCCCTCCACCTGCTCGTCACCGTCGCGGCGCCACCGGGCACCGACCTCGATCGCATCTTCGACGGCGTGGCCGAGGCGTCACAGGCCTACCTCTGCCCGGTCGTCGGCGGCGACCTCACGACGTCGGACACCCTCGTCGTTACCGTCGCCGTGACCGGGACGGTCGACGGCACCCCGGTGACGCGCGCCGGCGCCGCCGAAGGCGAGGCGATCTACGTCACCGGCCCGCTCGGCGCGGCGGCGGCGAGCGGTTGGACGCGGCGGCCCTTGGCCCGCGTGGTCGAAGGCGTCGACGCCCGCGGCGCGGGAGCGACGGCGATGATCGACGTGTCCGACGGGCTCGTGGCCGACCTCGGCCACATCGCCGACGAGTCGGGGGTGGGCTTCATCCTCGACGAGGTTCCCGTCGCACCGGGTGCCACCCTGGAGCAGGCGCTCGCCGGTGGCGAGGACTACGAGCTGGTCTTCACGGCCCCCGTCGCCCGCCTGCCCGTTGGCTTCCGGATCGGCACCTGCACGGCCGACCCGTCGGAGCGCACCCTGGCGGGCAGTCCGCTTCCGGACGCCAGCGGGTGGGAACACCGCTTCTAGATGCGGCCCGTCGCTCTCTCCATCGCCGGTTCGGACTCGGGCGGCGGCGCCGGCATCGAGGCCGACCTCAAGACGTTCGAGGCGCACGGCGTCTGGGGGACCGCTGCTGTCACCGCGGTCACCGCCCAAAACAGCCTCGGCGTCCAGGCGTCGGAGGGCGTGCCGCCCGAGCTGGTGCGCGCCCAAATGGCTTCGGTCGCCGCCGACATCGGCGTCGACGCGGCCAAGACAGGCATGCTCGTCGATGCCCCGACCCTGACGACGGTGGTCGAGACCGTCGGCCAGCTCGGCATCTCGCCGCTGGTCGTCGACCCGGTGCTCGTCTCGTCGCACGGCGACACGCTGCTCGACCTCGACGGTGTCGACGCCTTGCGGGAGCTCCTCCTCCCGCTGGCCACGATCGTCACGCCGAACCTGGCCGAGGCGGCCGCGCTCGCCAACCAGGCTGTCGACAGCCGGGAGTCGATGCAGGAGGCGGCGACGCTCATCTCCGACCTCGGACCGCCGGTCGTCCTCGTCACCGGTGGACACCTCGCCGGCGACCAGTCCCCGGACTGCCTGTTCGTCGAGGGCGACGTGACCTGGCTGGACGCGCCGCGCCTGGCCGCGGTCCACACCCACGGCAGCGGCTGCGTGCTCTCGGCGGCCGTGTGTGCGGGCCTGGCGAAGGGCATGGACCCCGCGGACGCATGCATCGCCGCCAAGCGGTTCACCGAGCGAGCAATCGCCGCCGGCCTCCCGCTCGGCTCGGGCACCGGTCCGGTCGACCCAGGCTGGGACCGCTACGTGAGCGGCGAGAGGTAGGCGAGCTGACGGGGATCGGCGACCGAGCCGATGTGGTCGACGAGACCACGCTTGGTCCGCAGGACCATCAGGGCGAAGGGGCGGTTGCTACGGAAGGCCAGGATTCCTGGCTCCCCGTTGATGGGCACCGACACGAGTGTGGTCCCGGTCTGCGGTCCGAAGAGAGCGAGCACCCGCGGCGCCACGTTGTCTCTGCCTTCGACGTCGACATGCGGGAGGAAGCCGAGCTCGGCATGGCCGGCGACGTCGGGGTCGAGCACGGCGAGCAGGTCCTCGATGTTGCCGCCCGCGCACGCGGCGATGAAGCGCTCAACGACCTCGCGCTCCTCGGCCGCCTCGACCGCGAACCGGGCCGGACCGGTCTCTTCCTGCATACGGCGCCGGGCCCGGCTGGCCAGTTGACGGCACGCCGCTGCTGAACGCCCGACGATCGATGCCACGTCGTCGAACGAGAACTGGAACACGTCATGGAGCACGAAGGCGGCGCGTTCGGGCGGAGTGAGGCGCTCGAGCACCACCGCCATCGCCATCCGAATGCTGTCGTCGAGGGTGACGACGTCGGAGGGATCCGGTGTGGCGGTCGTGACGTCGGGCGGGACCTCGGTGCCGGCCGCGTGCCGCACTCGCGCCGAGCCCATGTGGTCGAGGCAGATGCGGCCGGTGACGACCACGAGCCAACCGCGGACGTCCTCCAGCTCGTCCAGTTCGGTGTCGAGGAGACGGATGAACGCTTCTTGCACCGCGTCCTCGGCCTCGCTCAGGCTGCCGACCATCCGAAAGGCGAGGTCGACCAGATAACGGCGGTGGGCCGACCAGACGTCGGCGAGCCGGTCGTCGGGCGCGCTGCTCATGTCGGGAGGACGACGCAGCCCAGCCGAATGTGACATGCGACCTTCGGTGTCACATCGCGAAAACCTACGTCGTCCTCGGTGGCATGCAACGACGAACGAAGGAGACGAGCCCGGCCGTCGACGTGACGGGGCTCAGCAAGACCTACGCGGGCGGTGTTGAAGCCGTGAAAGACGTCAGCTTCACCGTGGCGCCCGGCGAGGTGTTCGGATTGCTCGGCCCCAACGGGGCGGGCAAGTCGACAACGGTCGGGATGCTGACGACGACCGTGCTGCCAACCGGGGGCTCAGCCCGCCTGATGGGCCACGACGTGACCGACGACCCGCTCGCCGCCCGGGCGGTGAGCGCCGTCGTGTTCCAGGACGCCGCGGTCGACCGGTCGCTGACCGGCCGGCGGAACCTCGAGATCCACGCCCGCCTCTGGGGCGTCGCCGCGCCCGCGGCCTCGCAGGTGATCGACGAACTCCTCGATGGCTTCGGTCTTGCCGAGATTGCGGGCCGAGGGGTCGACAGCTACAGCGGCGGGCAGCGTCGTCGTCTCGAGATCGCCCGAGCGCTCGTGTCGCGACCACACGTCCTCTTCCTCGACGAGCCCACCGTCGGCCTCGACCCGCGGATCCGCTTCGAGCTCCTTGACCTGATCGCAGGCCTGCGAGCCCGCTCCGAGACAACCGTTGTCCTTACCACCCATTACCTGGACGAGGCCGAGCGGTTGTGTGACCGCGTCGCCATCGTGCACGAGGGCCGCATCGTCGCCCTCGACACGCCGGCGAACCTGCGCGCCGGACTCGGCGCCCACCTCGTAGAGCTGCGTGTCGACGGCAACGCCAGCCGGGCACTGGCCAAACTCCGCGCTGAGGGCCTCGCCGGCGACGACGCCTTCACCGTCGGGGCGACGCTCACCGTTCCCGTCCACGACCTGACCCCACGACAGGCTGTGGCCGCTATCGCCGAGCTCGACATCGCCACGGGCGGGATCAGCGCCCGCCCACCGACCCTCGACGACGTCTACCTCCGCCTCACTGGCGACCGCCTCGCGGCCTGACCTCAGAAGGAGATTCGCCATGACCGCCATCACCACAACCGCGCCCTCGGCCCGTCCGCCCGTCGCCGTGCCGCGCCCGGTCAGCCGGTCGATCACGGCGCCACTGGCGACGCTGACCCGGCGCCGCTTCGCCCTGTCGGCGCGCACGCCGCGGGAGATCATCGTGCCGCTGATGACGCCGATCCTGTTCAGCGTCGTCATCGCCCCGGCGCTGGCCAAGGTGACCGGCGCCGTCCGAGGCATCGACTACATGAGCTTCGTTGCCATCGGCACCGTCGGCTTGCTTGTGCCGATCAACTGCATGTTCGCCGGCATCGGCGTCATCGTCGATCGGGAGAGCGGGGCCCGTCGCGACCTGCTCGCCGCACCGATACCGAGGTCACTGATTGTGTTCGGCAACCTGGCGGTGGCGTTGGCCATCAGTGCTCTGCAGGTGCTCGCACTGGTCGGCGCCGCGTTGCTGCGGGGCGCCCGGTTCGACACCCACCTCTCGGGGGTCGGGCTGTTCGCGGCCGCCGCCGCCCTCCTCGCCGTCGCCATGTACGGCGGCGCCGAGACCCTCGCCAATCGCGTCGCCAAGCAGGAGGAGTACATCGGCGCCGTTCCGGCGATCGCCATCGTCCCGTGGTTCTTCGCCGGGTCACTGTTTCCGATCACGGCGCTCCCGTCCTGGCTCGCCGCGTTCGCCAAGATCCTGCCGCTCACCCACGCCCTGGCGGTGATGCGCTACGGACTGCTCGACGGGCGGGGGACCGGGCTGCACGACATCTGGGGGATGAGCAATCCCACCGCCATGGCGGCCCTCAGCCTCGCTGTCGTCGCCGGCTACGCGGCGCTGCTGCTGAGCGTGTCGGTGCGGGTGTTCACGCGGTCTGCCGTTCGGTAACTCATAGACGTCGACGTCGACGTCGACGCCGAGCCCGATCTCGATGCTTGTTCCCGCTGCTCAGGACTGCGTGCAGCCTGGGGGCGGGCGATGCCCCCAGCGCTCGCCCGAAGACGCGCGCCTCAGCGAGATCCGCGCCGGGGCGCTCGGGCTAGGCGCTCTCGGTCTTGATGCGCACCGGCACCTTCTGCACCTTGCCGGCCTTCAGGCAGGACGTGCAGACCCGGATGCGCTTCGGCGAGCCGTTCACCAGAGCGCGGACGCGCTGGATGTTGGGGTTCCAGCGACGCTTGGTGCGCCGGTGAGAGTGACTGATCGCCATACCGAAAGAGGGGTGCTTCCCGCACACCTCGCAGACCGCGGGCATGGCCATCAAGTTAGCAGTCGCCATTACCATCCCTCGCCGTGGCCGTGCTCGAGACCCTCGACGCCGCCCACCTGCGCGAGGTGGTCGTCGGCTACCGCGACGCGCTGCGGACCCACCAGGAGAAGCTGAACCGCCTCAACGTCTATCCCGTCCCCGACGGCGACACGGGGACGAATATGGCATTGACCATCGAGTCGGTTCTGAGCGAGGTAGGCGAGGGGGAGACCGAGACGCTGGAGGGAGTTGCTCGCGCCCTGAGCCACGGATCGCTGATGGGAGCCCGGGGAAACTCGGGGGTGATCCTCTCGCAGATCCTCCGTGGCGTTGCTTCGGTTCTCGGTGAGCACCCGGCGGTGGACGCTCGTGTGATCACCGAGGGGCTCCTGGCTGCGAAGGAAGGCGCTTACCGGGCGGTGCAGGAGCCGGTCGAGGGAACCATCCTCACCGTCTGCCGGCAAGCGGCGGACGGAG
>JAFAUA010000137.1 GCA_019243595.1 Acidimicrobiia bacterium | reverse complement strand
GAGCGCCACGCCCGCGAGCAGGGCGACGCCCAGGCCCCCGAGGGTGCCGACGGGGACCGACGTGGAGGCGGCCGGGGCGTCGACGGCGACGTTGCCGTAGAAGGGTTTGCCCGACTGCCAGCCCGCGTAGGCGGTGTTGCCCGACGTCACCACGTGGAGCTGGAAGTACAGCGTTCCGGTTGCCGACGACGAGAGCTGGTACGTGGCGGTCGAGCCGGTGTTGCCCTGCGACAGGGGGCACTGCCCCGGCGGCACGCGCGACGTGAACGGCTGGGTCGAGTAGCACAGGTGGCTCTCGCTGATCCCGCCCGGCACCGAGGCTGCGACGCTGACAACCGACGACCCGTCGGACTGGGCGGTGCGCGTGAAGGTGGCCGAGCCGACGGTCTGGGCGTCGGCGCCGGACTGGATCGGCGACGTCACCGTGACCGTCGGCGACGAGTCGGCGAACGCGGGCGACGCGCCGGCGCCGACCCCGAGAGCGGCAACAACGACCGCACCAACGAGAGCGAACCGCTTCATACCTTTACCTCCTTGATCCGGCGCCGCCGCTGGCTGGCGACCAGCGCGACGGCGACCGCCGCCGTCAAGAGGACGATGCCGACCGATGTCAGCGGCACCGGCGTCCCGTTCCCGAGGAAGGGGGCGTCGCCGCTGTTGGTCCCCTGGGCCGTCGACACCCGCACCATCAAGTCGCCGTTGTCGGCCTTGCAGGGGATGGCGAACTCCACGACCGCGTGCGGGAACGTGCGCTGCTCGTGCGCGGCCAGCACGTCGCCACTGTGCAGACCACCGTCGTCGAGCACCGTGACGGTCGACTGCACGCCCGACGTGTCGTCGGGCGCCTGCCAGCTCACCTGGTCGGCGACGTTGGTGATCGTCAGCGCCTGGTCGGTGAGGTTGACCAGCGTGATGTCGCTCGCCACCTGCCACGTGCAGGTGTCGCCGCTGGTCGACACCACCGACTGCTGGGAGTTGCGCACATCGACGGAGACGGCGAAGCCGCTTCCCGCGAAGGCGACGCCGGCAAAGCCGAAGACGGCGAGCAGCAGCACCAGGGCGGCGAGCGTGGACAGCCGCAGCCTCACGCGGAGACCTCCGCCAGCGAGAGATCCAGGTCCACCTCAGCGCGAGGGGCGGGCGCGGCCGGCGCCGGGTCCCAGCGGAAGCGGTCGACGACGAAGCCCTCGGCGTGGCGCAGGCGAGCCTGGAAGCCGCGGTAGCGGGCCTGGGACTCGACGGCCTCGAGGTCGACGAGGCCGTTCTTGAGGACCTGGGAGACGTGGGCCCGCAGCAGGTCGAGCTTGTTCTCGACCAGGCCCTTGGCGTCGACGAACACCGACGGGGTGAAGCCGACCGACGTCGGGCTCTCGTACATCAGCACCGAGGAGAGGCGCCGGCAGGCGGCCAGGCTGGCGACCGACGTGGCCCGGTGGTCCTGGTGGCTGTCATTGGGCGCATGGGTGTAGACGACGTCGGCGCCGCTGATGCGCAGGGCCTCTTCGATCACATCGACCGCGGGCCGGCCGTCGGGCACCTCGCCGTCGACGAAGCGGCCCCACAGCAGGTCGGCCCCCAAGAGGGCGGCGGCATCCTCCTGTTCCTGCACCCGGGAGCGGGCGTCCTGGGGCCCGCGCTCGCCGGTAGTCATCACGAGCAGCGTCACCCGGTGGCCGCCGCGGCGGTGGCCGACGAGGGCCGCCCCACACCCGAGCTCAATGTCATCGGGGTGGGCGCCAATGGCCAGGACGTTCACGCGCGTGCTCCTCTCATTCCAAACCGGTCAGGTGACGTTCAGTTGGGCCTGGGCGAGGGCGCCGCCGCTGCACTTCACCCATGCGGTCAGGGTGCCGACGTCGGCGTTGGGGCTCAGCCGCCACGTCCACGCGATCCGACCCGACGGGTCGGCGACGGCGGGCGGCAGCGGCGTGCCCATGTCGCCGCCCTGTAGCTGCAGCTGGCAGGCGGCGCCCGGGCGGGTGTTGAAGGCGGCCGTCACCATCTGGCCCCGGTGGGCGACCGACGGCAGGGCGGCGACCGAGACCGAGGCCCCGGCCCTGCTCACGGCGGCCGGGTCGGTCGACGCGCTCGGCGTCCCGAACGACTGGGTGGGCACGGTGGACGTCGGCGTCCCCGCGATGCGGGCGGCCGGCGGCCCCGACGACCCCGAGCAGGCCCCGAGCGCCACGACAGCACCGGCCGCGCAGGCGAAGGCGAGTACCCGGCTCACGGCGTCGGGACCGTGACGGTCGGGAGCGGCGGCGGCGGCACGAGCTGCACGAGCGGCGGCTTGGTCGTGGTGGTGGTGGGCGGCGTGGTGGTCGACGTCGTCGGCCTCGCCGTTGTGGTCGTGGCGTTGGGCTTGGTCGTCGCGGTCGTGGCCGCGGACGTCCCGGTGCCCTGGGTGCCGACGAGGGTCGAGCCCCTCGACCCCGGCGTGTTGACCGTCAACCGCTGCGGGTTGGCGGGGGCGGCGGCCAGGGGCAGCGAGTAGCCGGCCTCGAGCAGGATCAGCTCACCGGCGTTGCCGGTCGTGAACGGCCAGGCGCGCCCGGCCGACAGGGCGGCACTGCGGATGTCGGCCGCGGCGGTGGCGCCCAGCGTGTTGCCGATGGCGTCGAAGCCCAGGCCGGCGGCCGGCCAGTAGCCGACCTGGCCACTGCTGCCGCCGTTGAACAATCCCGTCGCGGCCGGCAGATGCCAGTTGGGTTGGGACGTGTTGAACTTGGCGAGCAGCACCGGCGAGCGCACGGTGTCGACCAACCCGAACGCCACCGCCCACGCGTCCTGCAGGGAGTCGGAGTACAGCACCGACCAGTCCGTCGGGGTCGTGACGCCGGTGTCGTGC
>JAFAUA010000438.1 GCA_019243595.1 Acidimicrobiia bacterium | reverse complement strand
TTGTAGAAGTCCTCGGCGCTCAGGTGGATGTTGACCGCGGCTGCGATGGCGTCGCCGGACAGCAGCATGGCGCCGAGCAGGGACTCCTCGGCCTCCAGGTTGTGGGGCGGGATCCGACCCACGCGCTGCTGCCGGCGCCGGGCGTCGTCGATTGACTGAACCATGAGTCCGCTCACCCTGCCGGATCACGCTGTGGACCGGCGACGGGACACAGTGCCTTTTTTCCGGGGAAGAGCTGGGGACCGCCGTCCACAACCGAACACACGTTCGATTGTGGCACGTCAGCTACTCGGCGACAACCTCGACGTTCAGCCGGACCTCGACCTCCGGATGCAACCGCAGCGGTACCTCATGGGCGCCCAGGGCGCGGATCGGTTCGTCCAGATGGAGGCGCTTGCGGTCGACCTCGACCCCGGACTGCGACTCGATGGCGGACGCCACGTCGGCGGGCGTGACCGAGCCGAACAGGCGGCCCTCGGCACCGGCCCGGGCCGGGATGGTGATCGTGAGCGGCGTGAGCTTGGTGGCGATCTCCTCGGCCGCCTCGCGGTCGCGGGCGTCGCGCACGGCGCGGGCCCGGCGCATCGACTCGGCCTGGGCGAGCGCGCCCGTTGACGCGGCCATCGCCAGCCCGCGCGGAACGAGGAAGTTGCGGGCGTAGCCATCGGCGACGTCGAGGACGTCGCCCTTGTGGCCGACATCAGGCACGTCGGCCCGCAAGATGACCCTCACGGTGCCTCGACTTCGTCGATCTCGTCAGCCGGTGCGGCGCCGGCGGCGCCCTCTTCCTCGAGCACGGCTTCCTCGAGGCCTTCGCCCTCACTCACCAGCTCGTCCGGCTCGCCGCCGGGGACCTCGGACCGGTCGGACCGATCGTCGCGACCCCCGCGGTCGTCGCGACCCCCGCGGTCCTCACGGTCGCCGCGGTCGTCGCGATCGCCGCGGTCCTCGCGCGGGCCCCGCGGGCCCCGCCCGCCACCCCGCTCAGCGACGGTGCGCTGGCTGTAGGGAAGCAGGGCGAGCTCACGCGCCGTCTTGATGGCGACGGCGACGTCGCGCTGGTGCTGGGCGCAGTTGCCCGACACCCGGCGGGCCCGGATCTTGCCCCGGTCGGACATGAAACGCCGCAGCACGTTCACGTCCTTGTAGTCGACCCACTTGATGTGCTCGCTGCAGAAGATGCAGACCTTCTTCTTGGCCGTGCGCCGGCCTGTGTCTTTGGGCGACCGACGCCGGTCGCCGCGATCATTACCACCACCACCGCGCGCCATTAGAAGGGCTCCTCGCCGTACTCGTAACCGCCGCCGCCGCCGTCAGACGGCTCGTTGGCGACGGGGCGGCTGGCGCCGCCCCCTCCACCGTCACCCGGGCTGCGCCGGTCGTTCTTCTTGATCTCCGCCGTGGCCCACCGAAGGCTGGGGCCGACCTCATCGGCGACGATCTCGATGATGGAGCGCTTCTCGCCCTGCTCGGTCTCCCACGAGCGCTGCTCGAGGCGGCCGGTGACGAGCACGCGGGCGCCCTTCTGGATCGACTCACCGATGTTCTCGCCCATGTCGCCCCACGCGACGACGTTGAAGAACGACGTGGCCTCTTCCCACTCCTGGGTCTGGCGGTTCTGCCAGCGCCGGTTGACGGCGATGCCGAAGTTGGCCTTCGCCTGGCCGGTGGCGGTGAACCGCAGCTCGGGGTCGCGGGTGACGTTGCCCACGACGGTGACGTTGTTGCCGTTTGCCATCTCTATGCTCCGTTCGCTTCCGTGCCCGCCGCCGGCGTCGCCGCCTTGGGCGCCGCAGTCGCGACGTCGTCAGGAAGACGGATCACCTTGTGGCGGAGCACCTCATCCGCGAGAAAGAGGGACCGGTCGAGCTCGGTCATCACCGAAGGCTCGGCTTCAGCCCGAAGGACCACGTAGTAGCCCTCCCACTTGTGCTTGAGCTCGTAGGCGAACCGACGTCGCCCCCACTTGTCCATGGAGCTGTTGTTGCCGCCCCGTGAGCGGATGAGCTCGGTAGCACGGTCGATCGCCGACCGGATGGCCTCTTCCTCCAGGCCGGCGTCGAGAATGATCATGACCTCATAGGGCCGCATGGGCAGGCCCACCTCCCTCCGGACCCGGGCCGTTGCCCGGGGCCGTGCCAATGGCACGGCAGGGTTCGTCTGGAACTGGGTCATGGTAGTCGAGCCGACGATCATCCCGACCAGTGTCCCAGGCCCCTATGACAAGAACTCCGAGCGACTAGCAGGCTCCGCCGGTCGTGATCGTCGACCCGGGCCCGCCGCCGATGCCCGACAGGCCGCCTTGGGGCACCTCGAGCGCGTACCGGTAGGCGGCCGCCGCCGAGTACGTCGGACAGTTCGAGCGGTCGGCGCACGGCGCCATGTCGGTCGCCGAGACGAAGTACCCGGCGGCGTCGTAGAACGCGATCGACAACGGCATCGGGGTGTTCCGCATCCAGAACGACTCGGTGGTGTCCGACCCGAACACGAACAGCATCCCGACGTGGCCGGCGAGGTCGGTGCGGCCCATCAGTCCCTGTGCGTGCTGGGCCGGGGTCTGCGCCAACAGAGCGCAGAGCTGTGGCCCCTTCGTCAGCCGCAAGGAGATTTCCCCGAAGCCCGGCACCGGCCGGCGCGCTGGCAGGGTGAGGACGCTCGGCACCGCCGCCGAGCCGGTCGCCGGCTTCAGGTACGGATCACGGGGCTGGTCGGCGCCCTTGCTGATGAAGGAGAGGAGGCCGAGGACGAAGACGACCGCGATCGCCCACGCCAGCCGCCGCTGGTTGCGGCGCTCGTCGAATCCCAGGCGGACGCCGCGAGGCACGGCGGGAAACTATGCGTTCAGGCCGTTTTGGTAACAGCGCCGTAGAGGCCGAGGGCCTCGGCGACGTCGTCACTGAGGTGATAGCTCTCGTCCTCGGACGGAAACCGTCCGGTCCGCACGTCGGAGGCGTACTCCGAGAGGGCGGCGACCGAGTCGGCCTTCACGCTGGCGTACCGGCGCACGAACTTCGGCGAAATGCGGTCCTCGATGCCGAGCACGTCGTGGTACACGAGCACCTGGCCGTCACACCACGGTCCGGCACCGATGCCGATCGTCGGTACCCCAACAGCCTCGGTCACCGCGCGTGCGACACCGTCGGGCACCGCCTCGAGCACGATCGCGAAGCAGCCGGCGTCGGCCAGGGCCACCGCGTCGTCGACGAGCGCTGCGGCGGCCGCCGCCTGCTTCCCCTGGACCTTGAACCCACCGAGGGCGTGGACCGACTGCGGCGTGAGACCGATGTGGCCCATCACCGGGATCTCGGCGTCGACGATCGCCTTGATCATGTCGACGCGCTTGCGCCCGCCTTCGAGCTTGACCGACTGGGCGCCGGCCCGCATCAAAGCGGCAGCGTTGCGCACCGTGTCCTCGACGGACACGTGGTAGCTCATCCACGGCATGTCGCCAACGATCAGCGGCCTGGGCTTGGCCCGGGCGACGGCCGCCACATGGTGGGCCATGTCGTCGACGGTGACCTGCAGGGTGTCCTCGTAGCCGAGGACCACCATCGCCAGGCTGTCGCCGACGAGGATGATGTCGACACCCGCTTCGTCGGCGATGCGGGCTCCCGGAGCGTCGTAGGCGGTCACCATCACAAGCGGCGTACCGCTGCCCTTGCTGGCGCGCACCGCGGGCGCGGTCATCGCATTGGTCGGCATGTCTGCCTCCTTCCCGTCCAGCGCCCCATGGCTGCCGGCGGTTCTGAAGATCCTACCCGGGAGTTACTGTTCGACGCAGTGTCGGAAAGGGCCTGCGAGAACTGCGCTCGGGACGACGACGACCTGGTCGCCGTCCACCGCGTCTACGTGGTTCCCGAGGCCTGGGACACGCCCGGCTCGAGGCAGACCGTCGACGAGGTCGAGCTGTGGTGCTTCTCCTGCCGATCCCAATACCCCCATGAGGAGGCAGAGGCCTAGGGGCCTCTAGGGCCTCGGGGGTGGGCGCGTCGGTGGTGTCCGCGTCGGGGGCGGCTCGGGCGGGGGCGCTGCGGGGGGCATCGTCTGGGGCGGTGAGGTCGGCGGCGGCGCTGTTGGCTTCGGTCCCGCGCTCGTCGTCGGCGGTGTCAACGCAGACGGCGCCGTCGTCTTCGGGTGAGCCGTCGTCGCCGTGCCGACCGACGTCGGGGTGGTTGCGGACTGGTCGACGTAGGGCACGCGCTGGCCGAGGATCTTGCCCGGGAAGCTGCTCGGCTTGGGGAAGTCGCCAGCGTTCGCGAAGCGCGGGTCGTGCACGGCGCGCGTCATGAAGCGGTTGAAGATCGTCGCCGGGAGTGAGCCTCCGTTGACGTTGTGCACGCCGTGCACGTCGGTCATCTTCTTGGACTGACCCTCGGGGTAGCCCATCCACACGGCGGTGGTGAGCTTCGGCGTGTAGCCGACGAACCAGGCGTCACCGAAGTCCTCGGTCGTTCCCGTCTTGCCCGCAACCGGGACGCCGATCTGGGCACCGGTACCCGTGCCGCGCTGCACGACCTGGCTGAGCGTGAAGTTCATGACGTCGGCCTGCGTGCGGCTGAGTGCCTTCGTACGGTGCGGCTTGCCGTCGTACAGAACGGTGCCGCTGGCATCGGTGACCTTGGAGAAGGCCTGGGGATCGGTCTGCATGCCCTCGTTGGCAAAGCTCAGGTAGGCATCGGCCATCTCCATGACAGAGACGTTCTGGGTGCCGAGGGTGATCGACGGCACTGGGTCGAGCGACGACCTGATCCCCAAGGCCTGCGCCGTCGGGATCACGTTCTGGGGCCCGATGGCCGTGACCAGCTGGGCGTACACGGTGTTGACCGAGTGTGCGGTGGCGTCGACGAGGTTCAACCGGCCAAAGCTCTCGTTGTCGAAGTTCGACACCTCCCAGTCCTTGCCGTTGTCGGCCTTGGGCAAGGTGATCTTCTGCGGGCCCAGGAACGACGACTCGACGGAGTACCCCTCTTTCAGCATCTCGGCGAGCACGACGGGCTTGAACGACGAACCGGCCTGGCGGCCCACGCCGCCGCCACCGGTGCCGACCGCGAGGTTGACCTTCGACGCGTTCCAGTCGCGGCCTCCGACCATGGCGAGGACGTGGCCGTCGTCGTCCATGGTGACCAGCGCACCGGCGGGATCGTTCTTCGAGTCCCACAGTGTCTTGTAGACGGCGTCGTAGGCCTGCTTCTGGAGGCCCTGGTCGAGGGTCGTCTGCACGTGGAGGCCGCCGCGCAGCACGGCGTCCTCGCCGTAGCTCTTGACCAGCTGCCGGCGCACGTAGTCGACGAAGTACTCCGAGCCGGGCGCCGACGAGGCGATGGTGGTCTTCGCTGCATGCGGCTTGCTCTCGATGGGGACGCTCTCGGCCTCCACCTTCTGAGTGGCGGTGATGGCGTGGGTCTCGACCATCGCCTGCAGCACTTCGGAGCGCCGCTGGGCCGCCAGTGCGGCCGGCGCCGGGCCCCGCGCCGGGTCGGCTTCCTCGGGGCCGCGGATGAGTCCGGCCAGCAGGGCGCTCTCGGGCAGCCCCAGCTGCTGGACGTCCTTATCGAAGTACGCGTGGGCGGCGGCCTGCACGCCATAGGCGCCGCGGCCGAAGTAGATCGTGTTGAGGTAGCGCTCGAGGATCTGGCGCTTGCTGTACTTGCGCTCGACCTTCATGGCGAGCACGGCCTCTTTGACCTTGCGCATGAACGTGCGCTGGCTGCCCGTGTAGGTGTTCTTCACGTACTGCTGGGTGATCGACGAGCCACCCTGGACGGCACCGCCATGGCGGATGTCGGCCCACGTGGCTCGAAGAACACCGGCGGGGTCGACGCCCGAGTGGCTGTAGAACTTGCGGTCCTCGGAGGAGATCACCGCGTCCTGAAGGACCTTGGGCACCTGGTTGAGCTTCACCGGCAGCCGGTTCTCGTCGCCGTGCAGCACCGCCAGCTGGTTCCCCTTGGCGTCGGTGAGGATCGTCGTCTGGGCGAGCGGCGCGTCCTTGGGCAGCGGCACCTGGGCGATCACATAAGCAATGCCCCCGATGGCGGTGGCACCGAGCAGCCCGAAGAGGAAGAGCATGCGCCGGTAGCGCCACAGCCAGCTGCGACGCTTGCGGGGACCACCGGCCTGGGGTCGCTGGGGCGCGGCGCGCCCACGGGATCGAGTGGGTGGCCGACGCGATCGCGCCGGACGAGGCCGTGTTTCAGTGGCGGACGGCATCCTCGCCTGCGGTGTCCGGGGGAAGCACGTGAGCGTACCAACCGGCAGGATCGCGGCCCAGGAGAACCAGGGCGAGCAGGCACAGGGCGCCGCCGGCCGCGGCCCGCGCCGCGCCCACGTCATAGGCATGCAGCGCCGCCGGGCCGACCCATCCCCACGTGCCCGGCGCGACAAGCAGCCAGACGCCGGCCGCGAACATCGGCACCGTCCAGATCGAGGGGCGCGGCACGGCTCCGGCCCGCACGACGACCGCAGCGAGCGCCAGGGCGACCAGCGCCCCGAGCCCGCCGACGGCGAAGGCGCCGCCACCGCCTTGCGCCGCGAGCGCGATCGCGAGGGCGATGCCGCCGGGAATGCCGAGCGCCGCGGCCACGGGCGCGCCGAATCCCAGAGCGACGGCCCCCGCGGACGCCAGGAGGAGACCCGGGCCGCGTGCCGCGCCCGGAACGACAAGCGCCGCCAGACCCAGCAGCACGAGTGCCGCCGCCGGGCGGTCGAGGAGTGGACGGCCGGCGCGGGCTGCCACCGAGGCCGCCGTCGCGGCAGCAGCGAGGACGACCGCGAACCAGGTGAGCCCGGCTGTCCGATGCACGATCGGCGCGGCCTGAGCGGCGACGAAGGCGGCCGCCGGGACGACGACGGTCAGCGGAGCCCGCGGGCGCCCACAGCCGGCCACCGCGACCAGCGCCGCGCCCACCATGACGAGCACGCCCGGCCCCCGATGAGAAGCGGCGTCGGTGAGCGGCAGCTGCCACGCATTGGCCGCCGAGCGCAGGGCCACGACCCCGATCGCGGCGACGATCAGGCCGACGGCCGCGGTTGCCCACACCCGCGCCGCCAGCCGTCCGGCGGCGCTCGCCAGGGCGGCCGCCGCGGCCAGAGCGACGACCGCTCCCCCGCCGTCGGTCGCGCCGCGCCCGGCGGCCACGCCGATCGATGCGGCCGTCAGCGCGACGCCGAGCAGCACGGGCCGTTCGACCGCTTCGCCGTCGACGGCGGCGACGAGCAGGGCGGCGCCGAATCCGGCGGCGGCGACGATCGGCGCGCTGTGCAGCCGCGTCACCGAGACGACCGACGCGTCGAGGAGCAGCACCAGCCAACAGACTGCGGCGAGGAGCGCGCTGGCCCGGACCGCGTCGAGCGCCCGATCCGGGACGAGTACGGCGGCGACCGCACCGACGAGCGGTACCGCAACGGCGAGGTCGACGAGCACGCCCACGCTCAGGCCGCCAGCACCAAAACCACGCCGAGGACACCGGCCGCGACCGCGGCGGGACGGGCGAGACGAGCTGGCACCCAACCACCGGCGAACCAGGCGAGCGCGACGGCCACGAGTGAGGCCGCGGCGCGCACCGCCAGAGACTCCGCACTGTGCGTCGCCGGACCGGCGACGACGTCCGCTGCGGCCAACCCGAACACGACGGCAACAGCGAACTCCGCTCGCGTCGAGAGTGTCAGGGCGGCCGCCGCGCACCAGGAGGCGGCCGCCAGCAGCACCGGCCCGCTCGTACCCGCCGGACCGACGACGTGCTGGGCGCCGGCGAGTGCGGCGAGCGACGTCGACCCGAAGCGGCCCAGGACGACCAAGCCCGCGAGCAACGACGCGACACCTGCTTCGACGTCGCCCGCGGCGACGCCGAGCAGCACGCCCAAGAGCAGCGCGTCGCCCGCCGACGTCAGTGCCATCACCCCGGCGCCCGCGAGGGCCCCGACCTGCAGGGTGGTCAGCGAGCGGTGCGACCGAGAGCGAAGGTTCGGACCAAGTGGTTCCAGGAGCATCCCTGGCACACTTCGACGACGTAGCACGTGCGCTCGCCGGAGCGGATGGCCAGCTTTGCGAGCTCCTCCCGGCTGCCGACGCATCGACCGTGGGCCGGCAGCCGCGGCCCGAAGACGAACGAGACGAGGACCAGCTCCTCCTCCTCGCAGATCGGGCACAGCTCGGTCGTCGCCTGCCCCATGTGGCGGGCGGCACGCATCAGCTCGGGATGGGCGTCGCAGAGGTCGCGTTTGCCGAGGCGGCCACGCTTGTACTCGTTGACCAGGTGGCGTCGGGCCAGGCGGTAGTCGATGTGCCCTGCGCCCTCGCCAACCGACGAGCGCTGCAGCGACTCCGGGCCAAACGATGTCATTGCCAAGGCAGGTTAACCACTCGGACGTAGCTGTGGATACCCGGTTTTGACCTTCCCCCGGATGCTCGCGATACTGAATCTCGATATATCGAACCGATAGGTCGGACCGACACATGCTGGAACTTGCGATCCTGGGCCTGCTGAAGGAACAGGAACTCCACGGCTACGAGCTCAAGAAGCGTCTGTCGGCCGCGCTCGGCCCGTTTTCGAGCGTTTCGTTCGGCTCGCTCTACCCAGCCCTGGCCCGCCTGGAGGCGGCCGGCGCGGTCAAGGCGGTCGAGGCCCTCGAGAAGCCGGCGCGTGGACCGGCGATCCCGATCCCGATGACCGGTTCGATGACCGGGGAGGCAGCGGCGTTCCGGGCTCGCAAGGAGCCCAAGCGCGGCGGCCGGGCCAAGAAGGTCTACGGCATCACCGAGCGGGGCGAGGAACTCTTCGAGGAGCTGCTGGCGGCCGAGTCGGAGAGCGGTGACGACGACCGCGCCTTCAACCTGAAGCTGGCCTTCTGTCGCTACCTGCCACCCGAAGGGCGGCTGGGACTGCTCGAGCGGCGCCGCGCCCACCTCGTCGAACGTCTGGCCCGCGCCCGGGCAAGCATCCGGGCCGGCCGCGAGCGGATGGACGCGTATACCGCGTCACTCATGGAACACGGAACCGAAGCGACCGAGCGCGACATCTCGTGGCTCGACTCGTTGATTGCCACCGAACGGCGGCAGGGAGGGACACAGAAGTGAGCAAGGTACGGCTGGCAATCGCCGGGGTCGGGAACTGCGCGAGCTCGCTCGTCCAGGGCCTGGAGTACTACAAGAACGCGGACCCCGCCGAGGACGTCCCTGGCCTGATGCACGTCGTGATCGGCGGCTACCACGTGCGCGACGTCGAGGTGGTCGCCGCCTTCGATGTCGACGCCGCCAAGGTCGGCCTCGACATCGGCAAGGCGATCTTCTCGGGCCAGAACAACACCATCAAGTTCGCCAACGTCGGAGAGCTCGGTGTCCAGGTGCACCGGGGCCCGACGCTCGACGGCCTCGGCACCTTCTACCGGGAGACGATCGAGGAGTCGCCGGCGGAGGCGGTCGACGTGGCCCAGGTGTTGCGTGACACCCAGGCCGACGTGCTGGTCTCCTATCTGCCGGTCGGCTCCGAGGACGCGCAGAAGCACTACGCCCAGGCCTGCCTCGACGCGGGCGTCGGCTTCGTGAACGCCATCCCGGTGTTCATCGCCTCCAACCCTGAGTGGGCGGCGAAGTTCGCCAACGCCAACATCCCGATCGTCGGCGACGACATCAAGAGCCAGGTCGGCTCCACGATCGTGCACCGCGTCCTCACCCGTCTCGCTGAGGACCGCGGCATGGCCGTCGACCGCACCTACCAGCTCAACTTCGGCGGCAACATGGACTTCAAGAACATGCTCGAACGCGAGCGGCTGCTGTCCAAGAAGATCTCCAAGACCCAGGCCGTCACCAGCCAGCTCGACGAGCCCCTGCCCGCCGAGAACGTGCACGTCGGGCCGTCCGACCACGTGCCCTGGCTCGAAGACCGCAAGTGGGCGTACATCCGGATCGAGGGCCGCAACTTCGGTGACGTTCCCCTCAACATCGAGCTCAAGCTCGAGGTGTGGGACTCGCCGAACTCGGCAGGCGTGATCATCGACGCCGTGCGCTGCGCCAAGCTGGCGCTCGACCGGGGCGTCGGCGGCCCGCTGCTCGGCCCGTCCGCGTACTTCATGAAGTCGCCGCCGGTGCAGTACCCCGACGACCAGGCCCGCCAGATGGTCGAGGATTTCGCCGCCGAGGCGTAACGTTCCGGCCCGTATGGCGGCCGACGTCGCCCGTTACGGGCCAGACATCCCGACCGAGGCCGAGCTTCGGCTTCTCGGCAACCTCGAGGGCAAGCGCGTGCTCGAGCTGGGCGTCGCTGCCCAGGCGTCGGTGGCCTTCGCCAAGCAAGGCGCCCACACGGTCGCCGTCGACACGTCCCGCGAGCGCCTCGCCGCCCTGCGCAGCCGCGCCGACGAGGAGGAGGTGAAGGTCGAGCTCCACGAGAGCGACCTGGCCGACCTGGCGTTCGTGCGGGCCGACAGCATCGACGTGGCGTTCAGCGCCTACGCCTTCGACGCCGTCGACGACCTCAACCGGGTGTTCCGCCAGGTGCACCGCGTGCTCCGCCAGGACTGCCCGTTGGCGTTCTCGGTGTCACACCCCGCGTACTCGATGATCGACGACGCCGCCGAGGACCCACTACTCGTGCGCCGGTCCTACTTCCAGCGCAGCACCGACGGCGAGCTCCCCCACCGCACGATCTCCGAGCTCTTCACCGGTCTCACTCGCTCCAACTTCCGCGTCGACACCATCCTCGAACCCGGTCCCGCCAACGCCGGCCCCCGCAGCCCCGAATGGCGGGACACCTTCAAGTTCGTCCCGAGGACCCTCATCATCCGGGCCCGCAAAGAGGGGATCTAAGAGGAGGGCTGCCGGGCGGCCCACCACTGGTCGAGGCGCCGGTAGGCCTCTTGCTCGCCCAGGGGGCCCTCTTCGATGCGCAGTTCCAGGAGGAACCGGAGGGCCTCGCCGACCTCGGGGCCGGGCCGCAGGCCGAGATGGTCCATGATCTGGCGGCCGTCGAGGTCGGGCCGGAGCGCGTCGAGCTCCTCCTTGGCCCGGAGCTCGCCGATGCGCGCCTCGAGGGCGTCCATGCGCTCGGACAGCATCCTGGCCTTGGCCTTGTTTCGGGTCGTGCAGTCGGCCCGGGTGAGCGCGTTCAGCTGCTCGAGCAACGGGCCGGCATCGCGCGCGTAACGGCGGACGGCGCTGTCGGTCCAGTCCTCGCTGTAGCCGTGGAACCGCAGGTGGAGCTCGACCAGTCGGCGCACGGCGACGATGTCGTCGTGGGAGTAGCGCAGGGCGCGCATGCGCTCCTCGGTCATCCGCGCTCCGACGACCTCATGATGGTGGAACGACACGCCCTCGGGTCCGATCGACCGCGTCTTGGGCTTGCCGACGTCGTGGAACAGCGCCGCGATCCGCAGCAGCCGATCGGCGTGATCGGTCCGCTCGATGACGGCGATGGTGTGGGCCAGGACGTCCTTGTGCCGGTGGATCGGATCCTGCTCGAGCCCTAACGCCGGCAGCTCGGGAAGGAACTCGTCGGCCAACCCGGTCTCGACGAGGAACCACAGTCCCTTCCCCGGCTTGGGCACAACGAGCAGCTTGTCGAGCTCGTCGCGGATCCGCTCGGCAGAAACGATCTCCAGGCGATCCCGCAGCGCCCGAACGGCGTCGACCAACGGTGGCTCGGGCACAAGGTCGTAGCCGGCGATGAAGCGCGCGGCCCGCAGCATGCGCAGGGGATCGTCGGAGAACGACACCTCCGGCGACAGCGGGGTGCGCAGGCGGTGGGCGGCCAGATCGTCGACGCCACCGAAGGGATCGATGAGCGTTGCGTCCGGCAACGACAGCGCCATGGCGTTCACCGTGAAATCGCGACGCGCCAGGTCCTCCTCGACGGCGTCGGCGAAGACGACATCGGGCTTGCGCGAGTCGGGGCTGTACGCCTCGCCGCGATGGGTCGTGACCTCGTAGCGGTGGCCGCCCTTGATGAAGCCGATGGTCCCGAAGCGCTCGCCCTGCGTCCACACCGACTCGGCCCAGTGCTCGACCAAAGCGAGCGTGTCCTGGGGACGCGCGTCAGTGGTGAAGTCGAGATCCTGGAACAACGGCCGCCCCAGCACGGCGTCCCGCACCACGCCGCCGACCAGATAGAGCTTGAAGCCGGCCGCGTCGAAGCGCTCGGCCAGGGGCCGGACACTCTCGAGCAACGGCTTCAAACGCTCCGGAATCATCTGTCCGAAGCGTAACGGTGCAGTTACGAGACGCTGAGTCCCGCCTGCTGCAGGGCGATGCGGAAGTCGTGGGGGTGCGAAGCCACGCTCATGGCGTCACGCAGCGAGACGAGGCCGTTCTTGTACAGGTTGAACAGGCTCTGGTCGAACGTCTGCATGCCGTAGTACTCGCCCTCCTCGATGATCTCCTCGATCGCCTCGGTGTTGTCGGGGTCGACGATGCGCTCGAAGATCCGGCCGGTCATCACCAGCACCTCGGTGGCGGGCACACGGCCCTTGCCGTCGGCCCGCTCGAGCAGCCGCTGGCTGACGACGCCGCGCAGCGACGAGGCCAGCGTCAGGCGCACCTGCTTCTGCTGGAACGGCGGAAAGAAGTCGACGATGCGGTTCACCGTCTCGGTTGCGTCGGTCGTGTGCAGCGTCGACAGCACCAGGTGGCCGGTCTCCGCGGCCGACAGCGCCGCCCACACCGTCTCCGGGTCGCGCATCTCACCGATGAAGATCACGTCGGGGTCCTGGCGGAGCACCCGCTTCATCGCCTGCGCGTAGTCCTCGGTGTCCGTGCCGATCTCGCGCTGGTTGACGATCGACTTCTTGTCGGGGTGGAGAACCTCGATCGGGTCCTCGATCGTGACGACGTTGACGGCCTTGTTCTCGTTGATGTGGTCGATCATCGCCGCGATGGTCGTTGTCTTGCCCGAGCCCGTGGGGCCAGTGACGAGGATCATCCCGCGGGGCTCCTCGGCGAGGCGGCGGACGACCGGCGGCAGCCCGAGGGCCTCGAACGAGGGCGTGCCGGGCAGCACGCGCCGGAACACCAGGCCCACCGACCCGCGCTGGCGGAACACGTTGACCCGGAAGCGGCCCATGCCCGCGACGCTGTGGGCGAAGTCCGCTTCGGAGTGGGTCATGAACTCGTCGGCCCGCTCCTTCGGCATGATGGCGAACGCCATGCGCTCGGTGTCAGCGCCGTTCACGACGTCGAACGGGGTCGCCTGCAGGTGCCCGTCGATGCGGACGAACGGCGGCGAGCCGACTTTGATGTGGAGGTCCGACGCCCGCTGCTCCATCACGTATCGGAGCAGGTCGTTCAGATCCAGGCCGGGGCGCGACGCACGACTGGTAGCCATGCGTCCTACATCGGCGCTTGCGAGCGACTCCTAAAGGCGGCGTCGACGACGGCTCTGCCCGGACCGCCCGTAGACGGCTTTTCCGGTCGAAACGCCAGACCGGCGAGGCCCGCGACGAAGGCACCCGCCGACAGGGCCAGCGCCTGAAGGTCGTAGCCGCCTTCGAGGAAGGCGAGCAGCCGGCCGCGCGGGGCCAGGTCGAGCACGCGGGCGGTCTGGTCGGCGAAGTCGCCGGCGGTGAGGTTGAGGCCGGTGAGAGGGTCGGCCCGGTGGGCGTCGAACCCGGCGGACAGGATCACCCAGGTCGGGTCGAAGCGGTCGACGGCGGGCGCCACCACCTCGTCGAAGGCCGCCAGGTAGACGTCGCCGGTCGTCCCCGGCGGGAACGGCAGGTTGATCGTGTAACCCACGCCCGCGCCCTCTCCGACGTCATCCAGCGCCCCGGTTCCGGGGTACAGCGGCCACTGGTGGGCCGAGACGTAGAGCACACGCGCGTCGTCGTAGAAGGCGTCCTGGGTGCCGTTGCCGTGGTGGGCATCCCAGTCGTAGATGAGGACGCGCTCGCCGCGATCTGCGAGCGCCGCGGCCGCGACGGCCACGTTGTTGAGCAGGCAGAACCCCATCGACCGCTGCGGCGTGGCGTGGTGACCGGGAGGGCGCACGACACAGAAGGCGGCGTTCGCTTCATCTCGCTCGAGGCGCTCGATCGCGTCCAGACCGGAACCGGCCCCCAACACCGCGGCGTTCCACGACTCGGTGACCACACTCGTGTCGGCATCTATGCGTCCGCCGCCGGCGAGACAGAAGGCCTCGAGCTCGTCGAGATGCGCCGCCGGGTGCACGCGCTCGAGCTCGGCTCGCGTCGCGGCGCGCGGCTCGGCCCAGACCAGGTCGTCGGCCACGCCGGCCGCCTCCAGCCCGGCCACGACGGCGTCGAGGCGAGCAGGCCGCTCGGGATGTCCGGCGCCGGTGTCGTGGGCCAGGTAGGCGGGGTGGGTCTCGACCACGATGGCCATCCCCAGGAGGCTAGGGCGGCCACCCGCCGCCGAGCCCCGGCCCATATCCTCGCGATGCCGTGGTGCGCACGCGCGATCCCGCTCTCGTCGAGTTCGGGGTCGAGCGCGCCCGCGTCCTGCCCTGGCGCGGCAGCACCAGCACCGCTTACCTGGCCCCGGTGCCGGACGCGGTGGCGCCGTCGAGCGCGTTCATCGAACGCTGCCTCGAGCGGCTGGCCCAGGAGGGGTACACGGCAGTCGTCACCGCCGCGCTGGCCCCGCCCGAGCAGCGCCCGTTCCTCCTCGCCGGCTTCGAGACCCACGAGCGATTGCACCTTCTGGCCCACGACCTCTTGGACATGCCGCCGTTCGAGCGGGGCGCCACCCGCCGCGCCCGGCGCGGTGAGAAGGACGACGTTCTCGCCGTCGACGAGGCCGCCTTCTCGCCGTTCTGGCAGCTCGACCGAGTGGGCCTTCAGGAGGCGCTCGACGCCGTCCCCCTCACACGCTTCCGAGTGAGCACGGCCGGGGGACAGGTCACGGCCTACGCCGTCTCGGGTACGGCGGCCCGCCAGGGTTATCTCCAACGACTGGCGGTCCACCCCGATCACCAGCGCGGGGGGCGCGGCCTCGCACTGGTCTCCGACGCCCTCAGATGGATCCGCCGGCGGGGCGCAGGGCGGGCCGTCGTCAATACCCAACTCGGCAACGAGGCCGCCCTCTCGTTGTACACGCGGGCCGGGTTCAGGACGCAGCCGGGCGGCCTCGCCGTGCTCCGCCGTGCGCTCGACTGATCCCCCGCCCGCGATCGCGCGGCGACTTTTCGGCGCCCTCGCAGCCGCCGCCCTGATCGTGCTCGTGCTGCCGGCACCCGCGCACGCCGCGTCGCAGCAGCACGCCGCGATCGCCCTGACGTCCCAGAGCCCATGGGTCCAACCGGGTGGCGAGTTCCGCCTCGGCCTCCACGTCGACGGCATCAAAGACCCTGCCGCCGTCGAGCTCGTGCTCAACACCTACGCCCGCCTCACGTCGCGCTCCGCCTTCGCGCAAACGTTGCAGGAGCGCGCCGTCGGAGCCTTGCTCGACGTCACCTCGACGCCGCTGAGCGCCCTCAACGTCGACCCGGCCGGCAACTTCAGCGTCATCCTGCCGTTCCAGGATCCCGGCCTCCCGCGTGAGCCCGGGCGTCTCCTGCTCAGCCAGGACGGCGTGTATCCACTTCGCGTCGAGCTGCGCGAGAACGGCGGCGGCGCGGTGCTCGATCGATTCACGACCCACATCGCCTACCTGCCGGCGAACCGCACCGGACCCAAGCTCGACTTCTCGTGGATCGTGCCCGTCCACGCACCGCCCAGCATCCGCCCCGACGGCACTCGCAAGCTCACCAACGCTCGCGATCTCCAGACGCTCACCCAGGCCCTGGAATCGACGTCCGTCCCCCTCGTTCTGGCCCCGACGCCCGAGACGGTGGACGCTCTCACGACCAGCAACGACAGCGCGGCGGCGGGTGCCCTCAGCAGTCTCCGACGGGCCGCCGCCAACCGCCGTCAGGTCGTCACCGGTCCCTACGTCCCGACCAACCTCCCTCAGTTGATCGCCGGCGGTCTGCAGAGTGAGGCCGACCAGGAGGTCCGCCTCGGCAACGATCGACTGACCCAGCTGCTGAAGGTGCCGGTGGACACGACGACGTGGGTCAGCGAGGAGTCGCTCGACGACGCGTCGACGAGCCGCCTGCGCGACCTCGGGATCACCCAGGTCGCGCTTCCCGAGAACAGCCTGACCCAGCTGCAGTCGCGGCTCACGCTGTCCCGCCCTTATCTGGTCGACACCCACCAGGGCGGGAAACAGCAGGCCGTCTCGATCGACCCGGGCCTGGCCGCCCACTTCCGCGGCGGGGGCAACCAGGTCCTCGAGGCCCACCGCTTCCTCGCCGAGCTCGCCGTCCTCTACTTCGACCAGCCCGGAGGTCAGCAACGGGGGGTCGTCGCCTTCACCCCGCGCGGTTGGAAGCCCGACCGCTCGTTCCTCGACACCGCGATGGCGGGCCTCACCGACAACCCCGTCGTCGAGCCGGTAACACTCAGCACCTTGTTCTCCACCGTCGACAAGCTCCGCGGGGGCAACGGCACGCCGCTCGTTCGGAAGATGGTCGGCGCGCCCCGCAACGTCTCGGTCTCGACGACCGCTACGCGCAGCGTTCGTCAGCGCCTCGAGACGTTCCGGTCGATCGTCGACGACGACAACCCGATGTACGCCATTCTCAACGAGCAGCTGCTGACTGCCAACTCAGCCGATCTGCGCAGCAGCCGCCAGCGGTCCTACGTGTCGGGCGTCGAGGCGACGCTCGACAAGGAACTGAGTCGCATCCAGACGCCCGCCGGCTCGATCCGCCTCACGGCCCGGTCGGGCGAGATACCCGTGACCTTCCGCAACAACACCGGCTATCCGGTGCACGTCGTTGTCACCGTGCGCAGTGACAAGGTCGAGTTCCCCGGGGGCGCCGACGGCGGCCATCCGGCGAACGAGGTCACGCGCAAGCTCGATCTCCTTCGCCGCAACGAAACCGCCCGCTTTTCAGTGCAGACGCGCGCGTCGGGTGCTTTCCCTCTGCTCGTCACCCTGCAGTCGCCCGACGGGAGCCTGGTCGTGGCGCACACGCAGATCACCGTGCGCTCCACGGCGGCGTCGGGTGTCGGGCTGCTCCTGTCGGCGGCCGCCGGCCTGTTCCTGCTCGTCTGGTGGGCGCGGCACGCCATCAACGGGCGTCGGGCCCGGGGACTGGTGCCCGCGTAATGGCGAGCAGCGACACTGACGTCGCTCAGCCCGCGGTCGGCGACGAAGGCTCGGCGCGGCTCTCGCGTGCCACAGCCGGGATGGCGGTCGCCACCTTCTTCTCCCGTCTCACCGGCTTCGGCCGCGTCGTGGCTCTCGCCTACGCCTTCGGCTTCTTCCGCCTCGCCGACAGCTACAACCTGGCGAACACCACGCCGAACATCATCTACGACCTGGTGCTCGGTGGGATCATGGCGTCGTTCATCGTCCCTGTGTTCGTCGAACACCTGACGACGCGGCAGGACGACGATGCGTGGGAGGCCATCTCCGTGGTCTTCACGACCGCGCTCCTCCTACTCGTCGGCGTGACGCTCCTGTTCGTCGTCATCGCTCCCGCCGTCATCCACCTCTACAGCTTCCGGCTCAAGGGGCCAGCCGGCCGCGACGAGCAGGCAGTTGCCAGCGCCCTCCTGCGGATGTTCGCGCCCCAGATCCTCTTCTACGGGATGACGGCGCTCGTAGCTGCAGTTCTCAACGCACGGCACAAGTTCGTGCTGCCGATGGCGACGCCGATCCTCAACAACCTCATCGTCATCGGCGTGCTGTTGCTCATTCCGCACATGGCGAACAATCTCGATCTTCACAGCGTCCGCTACGACACGGGTCTGCTGCTGTTCCTCGGCTTGGGCACCACTCTCGGCGTCGCAGTCCAAGCCGTCACCCTCATCCCCGCTCTCCGGCGAGCCGCTCCGAAGCTGCGCTTTCGGTGGAACCTGCACCACGCCGTGCTCCGCCAGGTCGTCCGGTTGTCCGGCTGGACCTTCGGCTATGTCATTTCCAACCAGGTCGCCTTCTGGATCGCGCTCGTCCTCGCCAATGGCACCCGTGGTGGCGTCTCGGCCTACAGCGCGGCCTACATCTTCTTTCAGCTGCCGTACGGCATCCTTGCCGTATCGATCCTCACCGCGTTGACCCCTGACCTGGCGGAGCGGTGGTCACGCCACGACATGGCCGGGTTCCATCGGCGCCTCGGAATAGGGATTCGCACCGGCACGCTGGTCCTGCTGCCGGCGGCCGTCGGGTACATCATCCTCGCCCGACCGCTCATCGCCCTGCTGCTGGAGCATGGGCACTTCACGAGTGCCAATGCCCACTTGACGGCTGGTGTCCTGGTGTGGCTGGCGGTCGGGCTTCCGGCGTTCAGCCTCTACCTGCTGTTCGTGCGCGGCTACACGTCCATGCAGGACACACGTACGCCGTTCATCATCAACGCCGCTGAGAACATCGTGCTGATCGTGCTGGACCTGATCCTGTACCCGGCGATCGGTGTGAACGGTCTCGCAGTCGGTTTCACGATCTCGTACGTCGTCGCCGCCGCCGTGGCCGGGTGGGACCTGCGTCGACGCACGGGCGCCCTCTCGGACGGGGGCACCGCGTCCGCCGTCATGCGTATCGCAGTCGCCACCGCGGTCATGGCCGCGCTTGTTGTCGTCGTTTCGATTGGCATCGACAACGAGCGAGGCTTCGCCTTGGCCGCCCGGGTGCTCGCCTCGGTGGCCGTTGGCGTGGTCAGCTTTGCAGGCGTGGCGCGGACCTTGGGTGTGGAGGAGATCACTGTGTTCACCCGCCAGCTCGTCAGGCGGCCCAGGTGATCAGCAGATGGATCGTCAAGCTGGTCGTCGGGATCGCCCTCGCCGGTTTCGTGCTCTTCGAGGCGGGGTCCCCGGTCGTGACCAGGGTCATCCTCGACGGACAGGCACACGACGCGGCCACCGACGCCGCCAAGGACTACTTTTCGGGCCACGACGCCGACAAGGCCCGAGCCACCGCCCAGCACGACGCCGACGGTGACGGCGCCACCCTGGCCGCCTTCAGTGTTGACGAGCAGGGCGTGGTCCATGTCACGCTGTCGAAGAAGGCGAAGTCTTACGTCCTGCACAATTTCGGGCCCACCAAGCACTGGTACGACGTCAGCGTGACCGCCAGCGCGACGCCCACTCAATAAAAAAGAGGAAGAGGAGCAGACATGGCCGGACCCCGAGTGGTCACCGACAGCAGCTGCGACCTGCCTGCCGATCTCGCCGCCGAGCTCAACATCGACATCGTCCCCCTGAGCATCCGCTTCGGCGCCGAGGAGCTTGTCGACCGCCGGGACCTGTCCCCCAAGGAGTTCTGGGCGCGGTGCAGCAATTCGCCTGTGCTCCCCGAAACCTCGGCGCCCTCCGCCGGCGCCTTCGAGGAGGCCTACCGCCGGGCGGCCGACGCAGGGGCCGACGGCGTCGTCGCCATCACGATCTCCTCGCAACTCTCCGCCACCGGACAAGCCGCCCAGATGGCCGCCAAGTCCGTCCAGGGCGAGATCCCCGTGCGCCACATCGACTCGCTGTCGGTGACGATGGGGTTGGGCATGATGGCCGCGGCGGCAGCCCGCCTGGCCGCAGAAGGCAAGGGCATCGACGAGGTGGCGGCGGCTGCGGAGAGTCTGGTGAGCCGAACTCGCGTGTATGGCGCCCTCGACACCCTCGAGAACCTGAAGAAGGGCGGGCGGGTCGGCGGCGCTCAGGCCTTGATCGGGTCGATGCTCTCGATCAAGCCGATCATCGAAGTGCGCAACGGGGGCGTCGAGCCCGAGTCCCGCCAGCGCACGCGCTCGCGCGCCCTTCGCTACATCGCCGACAAGGTCCGCGACGCGGGCAGCATCGACAACCTGGCGGTGATGCACGGCGACGCGCCCGACCTCGACGAGTTCATCGAGCTGCTCGAGCCGGTGGTCCCTCGCGAGAAGATGGTCGTCGGCGACATCGGCGCGGTCATCGGCGCCCACGCCGGTCCCCGCGTCATCGGCGTCGCCTTCCAGGTCGGCGGTTGACGCGGTCTGATCTGATCCACCGATAGCGGCTCGGTACCTTTAGACGGTGTCCGACGCCCGGATCGTCGCGGAGACCATCCTGGCCGGCCGGTACCGCCTGGTTCAACTGATCGACCGCGGCGGGATGGCGGAGGTATGGGAAGGCAAGGACGAGATCCTCGACCGTCCTGTCGCCATAAAGGTGCTGCACCCTCGGCTGGCGAGCGACGACCAGTTCCAGGAGCGCTTTCGGCGGGAGGCAGTGGCGGCCGCCCGGCTGGCGC
>JAFAUA010000233.1 GCA_019243595.1 Acidimicrobiia bacterium | reverse complement strand
CGAGGATGTCCGTGACGCGGTTGGCCGGCAGTTCGTAGAGGAGCGTTCGGGGTTTTCCGTCCCGCCTCCCACCGATCAAGACGCGCTTGTCGAGTTCGTCATTGAGACCTGCATGCTCACGCGAACCACCCGGCATGGCGATCCGAGCCCTGTCCACACCGTCTGGAGGTCAGCCTTGTAGGGCGCTCGAGGGCCCGACACCGAGCGGCTGGCAAGTACCACAGCGGACGTGCGTCGGCCGCCCTGAGCCGTGAAGATGCGGTGATGACACGCGACTCGCGAAGGCTCCTGATGGCCGAGTTGGCAGACCTCCACGAGTTCCTTGTCGACCTCGACGATGAGCAGTGGCGCGCGCCCTCGCTGTGTAATGACTGGACGGTCATGGAGGTGGCCGCCCATCTCGCGAGCTTCGTGGGCGTTCCGGTTCGCGGGCTGGCAGAGCGCATGGCGCGATCGGGTTTTGTGCCAGCACGTGCCAACTCGCGAGGCGTCGCGAGGTGGTGCGAGCTAGGCCGCCGATCCATCACCGAGGCTCTCCGTCCCGCTCGTACGCCCGGAGTGGCGAAGGTCTATGCCAGGGTCGGGCTCACAGAGCTAGTGATCCATCACCAGGACATGCGGCGACCACTCGGGCTCCATCGTGTAGTTCCCGAGGCCCGCTTGCGCGTAGCGCTCCAGGTAGCGGCCCGATGGCCGATGGGAACCGGGGCCAGACGCCGTCAGCGGCTCGTCGAACTACGCGCGACCGACATGGATTGGTCACTTGGCGATGGACCGCGGGTAGACGGGACCGGGGAGGCGTTGCTCATGGCCTTGGCCGGCCGGCGTTCGGTGCTCGGCGAGTTGCATGGCGACGGTGTTCCCGCGCTCAGCCGAACGTTCGACGGCGGATAGGTGAACTGTGCCGATACAGAGCGCACGTCGGGCGCGACGCTTAGGCGGTGCGCGACAACCTGCGTGGGAGGAGGCGACGGATGGGCGGCGTGCTGTACGTGCTGGTGATGGTCGCTGTCGTGATGGCCGTGGACGTGCTGCTCTTCAGAAGCAAGACCTGGTTTTGGGAACGGCTTGCAGCCAACGTCGGCATCGTCCTGTTGTTCGGCGCGTTCTACTTCAGGTTCCTCGGTAGTTCATGAAATTGCCCACGTCGTAGCTCGTATGTGCGTGCCGTTTCCGAGCGGGCGTCGGGCTGGCACGATGGACGAGTGACCACCGGCTCGGACAAGTCGCCTTGGGTCGAGGGCCTGCCCAAGGGTGAACCGTTGAAGGAGGGGCTGGCTCGGCTCGTAGACGAGGACCAGGACGAGGCCGAGGTCGAGCACTACGAGCGGGTCGCTGACCCAACGTTCGTCGCCGTCGAGCGAGCGAGGCGCCGGTACCGGGGCATGTTCAAGCGACGGCTGCTTCGGCGGCGTGACCGCTCGTAGGTGCGTGCCGATATCGAGCAGGTCACGTCGGACGACGGTAGGAAGTAGCTGTGTTGGCGGGTCTTCCGCTGTGGCTCATTGCGCTGGCCGTAGGCGTGGCTGGCGGCGCCGTCGCCGCCCTTCTGATTCCGCCGATCTCCAAGCGGCGGGGCCTTGAGGCCGCGCACCGAGCCGGGGCGGTCTGGGCGGGGTTAGCGCACTTCAACGCGAGCGAGAGCGGTCAGGCTCCCGTCGTCCAGCGCGCCCTATCGGGTGTGGGGCCGATGTATGGCGCCTTCTTCGCACAGGACTGGAACCGGCCTCTGGGAGGCCGTCTCTTGGTCTTTGCCGATCACATCACATGGGAGCCAGGGCTGTGGTTGGGACGTGGCCGACCGAAGCCTTGGACCTTGCAGCGCGCGGACATCACGAGCGTCGAGACGGACAAGCTGCCGCCCCCTGCGGTTCGGTCCTTCGAGGCAACGCTGCACACGTCTGGGGGTCCAATCCACTTCCTCGTCGCCGACCCGGACGGGTTGCGCCAAGCGCTCTCTGACTAGGCGACCAACGACCCCGTCAGCGCGCACAGAAGTGTAGATATGCCGGTGATCCTTGAAGCATCTCGTGGTCCGTCACCGGGACGGATCAGGTTGCTGAGACGAGACCCTCCGTGCCCACCAAAGACCCCTGTCTTCTGCGCGCCCACAAGCCCGGCGAGGACGTGCCTGTCCTCGGCCATCCGGTCCTCGACCGCTATCTGAACTTCGTCGCGTCCCGAGCACGTCACAACACGGTGCTGGCAACGGCGTCGGACCTGC
>JAFAUA010000185.1 GCA_019243595.1 Acidimicrobiia bacterium | reverse complement strand
CATCGTCGAGGCCTTCGACCCGTCGACGGTCGTCGACCTGTTCGACCGTGAGCAGGCGACGCTCGCGGGCGCCGGCACCGTCTTCCACCAGGCGTACCTGGCCGAGGCCCGCAAGCGGCAGCCCGAGAAGGTGCTGCAGAAGGTCCGGGCGTGGATCGGCGGCGGCGCGCCCAAGCCGCCCCAGCTCCACTTCGACATGAAGAACGAGGTCGGCGGCGTCGGCATCGTCTCCGGCTACGGGCTCACCGAGGCGCCGATCCTCACGATGGCGTCGGTCGACGACAACGACGACAAGCTCGCGAACACAGAGGGCCAGGCCAGCCCCGGCGTTGAGCTCAAAGTGGTCACGATCGAGGGCAAGGTCGCGGGAGCCGGCGAGGAGGGCGAGATCCGGGCCAAGGGGCCACAGGTCTGCCTCGGGTACCTCGACTCGTCGCTCGACGCCGAGGCGTTCGACGACGACGGCTACTTCCGCACGGGCGACCTGGGCTTCGTGGACGCCGAGGGCTACGTCGTCATCACGGGCCGCCTGAAGGACGTCATCATCCGCAAGGGCGAGAACATCAGCGCCAAGGAGGTCGAGGATCTCCTGTACACCCACGAGAAGGTGGCCGACGTGGCCGTCATCGGCCTGCCCGATCCGGCACTGGGCGAGCGCTGCTGCGCGGTCGTGGCCCTCAGGGACGCGGCGAATCCCCTCGAGTTCGACGAGATGGTCGAGTTCCTCAAGGGCAAGGGGCTCATGATGCAGAAGATCCCCGAGCAGCTGGAGACCGTCGACGTCGTCCCCCGCAATCCCAGCGGAAAGATCGTCAAGCACGTGCTGCGCGACCAATACGCCAAGAAGTAGAGCTGACGCACCGTCAAATACACTCGGCCCATGGCTGACGGGGGTCGTTTCGGGGGTCGAGTTGCTGTCGTCACCGGCGCGGGATCTGGTGTCGGGCGGGCGACGGCCCGCCTGATCGCCGGCGAGGGCGGGAGCGTCGCCGCTTTGGACATCTCCGAAGAGGCCGCCCAGAAGACCGTCGACGAGATCACGGCCGACGGTGGGGCAGCGGTCGCCCTGCGCACCGATGTGAGCGATCCCGAGTCGGTGTCGTCGACGATGAAGGAAGTCGTTGCCCAGCTGGGCCCGCCGAACACGGTGTGCAACGTGGCGGGCATCGGCAAGTTCGCCCACACCGTCGACGCCTCCTTCGACGACTGGCAGCGCATTCTGGCGGTCAACCTCACCGGCACCTTCCTCGTGTCCCAGGCCGCCCTGCCCCACCTGCTCGAGAACGGCGGGAACATCGTGAACGTGGCGTCGACCGCCGGGATCATGGGCCAGCCCTACAGCGCCGCTTACTGCGCGTCGAAGGGTGGCGTCGTTCTCCTCACCAAGTCGCTCGCCGCCGAGTACCTCGAGCGCGGCGTGCGCGTCAACGCGGTCGCCCCCGGTGGTGTCGACACCCCGATGATGGGCTCATTCGCTCCACCCCCCGACGCGTCGAAGCGCCTCATGGCCCCGCTGATGACACCGATGGGCTTCGTCAAGCCCGAGCAGGTCGCCAAGGTGATCGCCTTCCTCGCCTCCGACGACGGCGACTACATGACGGGCGCCATCGTCTCCATCGACGGCGGCCTGACCGTTTAGCGCGATGGCGGTGGATCTGGCCGAGTTGGTCGCGCCGCCGCACACGGCGGTGGTGACATCGGAGATCCAGCGCGGCGTCATCGGTGACTCCTCGGCGCTGCCCGAGCTGGCCGCCGCCTTCCGCGACTCAGGCGCCCTCGCCAACACTGCGGAGCTCGTGCGCGTGGCGCGGGCGGCCGGCGTGCGAATCGTGCATGCCACCGCCCATCACCGAGGGGACCGTCTCGGCGGCAACACCAATGCCCGCCTCTTTGCGGCGATGAAGCGCTCGAGCGTCGGCATGCTGCCTGGCACACCCGCGACCGAGGTCGTCCCCGAGGTTGGCGTCGAGGCGAGCGACATCGTGCTGCCTCGCCTCCAGGGACTGGGGCCGATGGCGGGCACCGAGCTCGACCCGGTCCTTCGCAACATGGGCGTGTCCACCATCGTCGCGGTTGGCGTCTCGGTGAACATCGCCATCCAGAACCTGGCCTTCGACGCCGTGAACCACGGGTACCAGGTGGTGATCCCGCGCGACGCGGTGGCGGGTGTCCCCGACGAGTACGCGCAGGCGGTGCTCGACAACACGCTGTCGCTCGTCGCAACCCTCACGACGGCCGCCGCCCTCGTGCGTACCTGGAAGCAGTAACAGCGACATGGATCTGCTCTGGACCGAGGACGACGAACGGTTTCGCACCGAGCTGCGCGCCTGGATCGACCAGGCCCTACCCAAGCTGCCGCCGGCGACCAAGCGCGAGGACTGGGACGCCCGCCGCGCACGTGACACGACGTGGCAGCGCATGCTCTACGACGCCGGCTACGCGGGCATCAACTGGCCGGCGGACTTCGGCGGCCGCGGTGCGGCGCTTAGCGAACAGCTCGTCTTCTACGAGGAGATCACCAAGGCCGGTGCGCCCGACGTCGGCGTCAACTTCGTGGGCCTACTGCACGCGGGACCGACGATCATCGCCGAGGCGACCGACGAGCAGCGCGCCCGCCATCTCCCCGCCATTCTCAAGGGCGAGGAAGTCTGGTGCCAGGGGTTCTCGGAGCCGTCGGCCGGTTCCGACCTCGCGTCCCTGCGCTGCCGGGCGGTGCGCGACGGCGATGACTACGTCATCAGCGGCCAGAAGATCTGGACATCGTTCGCCCAGGTCTCGGACTACTGCGAGCTCTTGGTGCGGACGGATCCCGATGCGCCCAAGCACAAGGGGATCACCTGGCTGATCCTGCCGATGGACGCGCCGGGCGTCGACGTGCGTCCGCTGCGGACGGTGATCGGCAGCTCCGAGTTCAGCGAGCTCTACCTCGACGACGTGCGCGTCCCGGTCGCCAACCGGGTCGGGGCGGAGAACGACGGCTGGCGCGTAGCGATGGTGACGTTCAGCTTCGAGCGGGGAACATCGCTCGTCTCGGAGATGGTCGAAGCGCGCCGCCAGCTCGACGAGCTGGTCAAGGTCGCCAAGGTCGTCACGAGGGGAAGCGCCACGGCGTGGGACGACGTCGGACTGCGACGCGAGATCGGACACGCGGCCGCCGAGCTCGACGCCTTGTGGAACATGGTCAAGCGCACGGTGTCGGAGGCAGCCCGGACGGGCGTCCCCGGCGTCGGTGCGTCGGTCGTGAAGCTCTATTACACCGAGCTGATCCAGCGCATCGGCGACCTCGCCCTGCGCGTGCTCGACCGGGCCTCGCTCTCGCTCGACGACGTGTTCGAGCACTCGGGCCACTTCGTCGAGGAGCGCCTGCGCGTGCTGGCTCTGACCATCGCGGCCGGCAGCTCTCAGATCCAGCGCAACATCATCGGCGAACGCATCCTGGGATTGCCGCGCTGATGGACTTCACGCTCACCGACGACCAGGTCGCGCTGCAAGAAGGCGTGCGCAAGCTCTGCGAGGGACGCTTCCCGATGGAACGGGTGCGCGCCCTCGCCGACGCAGGTGGTGTCGATCGGGATCTCTGGCGGGAACTGGCGGACGCTGGGGTGTTCTCGCTGCGCCTCGCCGAAGCCGACGGCGGTGCCGGTCTCGGAACCGCAGAGGGCGCGCTCGTGTTCGAGGAGCTGGGGCGGGCGCTCGTCCCCGGCCCGCTGGTGTGGACCCACCTGGCGGCCGGTCTCGTCCCAGGCGCCGCCGAAGGCGAGCGCGTCGTGGGCGGACTGCAGCGCCAGGAGGAGCCGTTCCTCGTCGAGTACCCCGACGCCATCGACGTGCTGCTGGCGGTCGACGACGACGGCGTGTGGGAAGTCGACCGGTCGCGCCTGTCGGCTCGACCGGTGAGCTGGCCGCTTGATCCGCTCACGCCGGCGCATGTCGCGGGCGGGCTGCTGCGCGGTGAGCGCCGAGGCGTCCCCGGCGACGCGGCCCGCTGGCGGCTCGAGGGCGCGGTGTTGACGGGGGCGTATCTGCTCGGCATGGCGGCCGCCCTGACCGACATGTCGGTGACCTACGCCAAGGAACGTCAACAGTTCGACAAGCCCATCGGGTCCTTCCAGGCGATCAAGCACATCCTCGCCGACATGTTCGTGCGCACCGAGGTGGCGCGGGCCGCCGTGTACGCGGCCGCCGTGAACCTCGACGAGCCTGCGCTCGGCCCCCCGGGGCGTGCGGTGGCGGGGGCCAAGCTCCTGGCGGGCGAAGCCGCCACCCTCAACGGCAAGGCTGCGACCCAGGTGCACGGCGGCATGGGCTTCACGTGGGAAGTCGACGTGCACCTCTACCTGAAGCGGGCGTGGGTGCTCGACACCACGTTCGGCACGGCCGACGACCACGCCGACGCCGTGGCCGGGCTCCTCGGGTCCTGACCCCGTAGGAGTTCTCTGACGGGGACGTCAGCGAATAATCTGACGGGTCGTGAGATTCCCGGGGCTTCAATGAGTCAGATTGCGGCCATTGACGGGCGTCCGCTCGGGCGCCGGGCCCAGCAGACTCGCCGCCGCCTCCTGGATGCGACCTACGACCTGCTGCAGAGCCACGGCATCCGCGACGTCCGCGTCGTGGAGGTGGCCCGCCAGGTGGGGACGTCGCCCGCGACCTTCTACCAGTACTTCCGCGACGTCGACGAGGCTGTCCTGGTGCTCGCCGACGAGGCGGCGGCCGACGTCGAGCCCATCGCTCATCTGCTCGACGAACCCTGGAACGGCAAGGGCGGCCTCGACGCGGCCCGTGCCCTCGTCGACGGCTACTTCCGCTTCTGGGACGACCACCGGGCGGTGATGCGGGTGCGCAACCTGGCCGCCGACGAAGGTGACGACCGCTTCCGCGATGTCCGCAACCGCACGCTCGGCCAGGTCACCGACCGCATCGCCCGCAGCGTCGCCGACAACCAGCGCGCCGGCCGGGTCTCGCCCGACATCACGCCCTACTCGGCGGCCGCTGCCATGGTCTCCATGCTCGAGCGCATGGCGTCGTACCACTTCGACCTCGAGCCGCGCGGCGTGACGCGCGCAGACCTGGTCGAGACGACCGCCCGCATCCTCCATCACACGGTCACAGGAAGGAAACCATGAGAGGCATCGTCAGCGCCGCCGGCTACATCCCCCGAGCCCGGCTCGACCGCAGCGCCATCACCGGCTTCGTCGGGAGCGGAGGCGGACGCGGCACCCGCAGCGTGGCGTCCTATGACGAGGACACCACGACCATGGGCGTCGAGGCGGCGCGCATCGCATTGCGGTCGGCGCCCGCTGATGTCCGGCCCGACACCCTCT
>JAFAUA010000132.1 GCA_019243595.1 Acidimicrobiia bacterium | reverse complement strand
CGAATCGGCACAGGGCGTCGTCGAAGGCAGACCCGCCGCCGAGGTAGCCGGCCAGCAGGGCCGGGTCACCGGAGCGGGCGTGCGCTCGGGCGAGCGTCGCACCGCAGAGCCGGCTGTAGTCGATCAGGCTCCCAGCGCTCGCTCCCTCGAGGTCGGCCGATCCCTTCATGTCCCGAAGCTGGCGCACGTAGGTGTCGAACCCGTCGCCTCGCGCCCAACCGAGAAAGGGGTCGCTGGCCGCTTGCATGATCCGCTGGCCGACCACCACGCGCTGGCCCTGGTTCCGGAAACGGGAGCGCCCGGCGAAGGCGGCGAGCACCGAAGCCTGCGCCTCCTTGATCTGCAGGAAGAGCGGATCGAGGTCGGCAACGCCGGCGAGAAGCACGACGAAGCAGCGAGTGCCGACACTCCCCACCCCGACCACCTTGCGGGCGGCGTCGACGAACTCGTAGCGGTCGAGCAGGAGGCGGCGATCGGGGTCGAGCGAGGCGCGGTAGGCACCGGCGAAGCGCGACGCCTGCTCGAGCTCCTCGTCGCGCAGACGCACGATCAGCGGAGGGTCCTCGACGATGACCCGCTTCCCGTCGCGGACCGTCGTCAGCTTCGAGAGTGCCTGCATGCTCGTGCGGCGACGGGCCTTGGCAACGGTCTGCTCCACCGCAGCGCGGGCCTGCTTGGTCGGTGCCACGGCCATGATCTCGTCGACGTCGATGCGCGAGTACCAGACCTCGAACGCCGAGAGCTCGGCCATGGCCTGCATGCCCGAGCGATACTCCGCCGAGCAGGCGCGGACGGCCGTGATGGCGTCGGCGTCGCCAACCCCCGCGGTTCGGGCCGCCACCACCACGCTCGCGGCCAGACGCTTGAGATCCCATTCCCACGGTCCGGGCTGCGTCTCGTCGAAGTCGTTGACGTCGAACACCATGTGCCGCTCAGGGGTGCCGAACGTGCCGAAGTTCAGGAGGTGGGCGTCGCCGCAGACCTGTAGTCGCACGCCGGTGGAGGGTGTCGCTCGGAGGTCGCTCGCCATGACCAACGGCGCCCCCCGGAGGAACGTGAACGGCGACTGCAGCATGCGGCTGTTGCGCACTGGCACCAGGTCCGAAAGCCGCGTGGCATTCGACTGCTTCAGCAGCTCGACGGGATCGGGGCGGGCGTCTGGCCGGCGCCATTCGCCGTGGCTCGAGCGGGGACACCGCGCCCGCAACTCACGTCCGCGCTCCCGCGCCGCTCGACCCCCCAACAGCTCTGACGACATCGCCGTCACCGCCCCGAGCTCGCTCGCTGGATCTCGGTTGCGGGTGCTGCAGCAACCGCCGCCAGCGTAACCAGCCGCATCCTGGACTGCGTCGCCTGCTCGAAGTCCTGGGGGCCAAGACCAGGGTCGAACACGGGCGCGACGGCAGGGCCACATCCGTACCGTCGTCCATGGGCCGAGGTCAGGGGATGGAGATAGCACGATGGAGCACGCCACCAAGGACGCCGTTGAGGAACCGCAGCCGCGGCCGCAGGAACCAGGCCAGAGGGGCCTGATCCATGGGTACGCCGATATCGGCGAAATCAGGCTTCACTATGTCGAGGCAGGGACCGGGCCTCTGGTCGTCCTCCTCCACGGATTCCCCGAGTTCTGGTACGGCTGGCGGAACCAGATCGAGCCGCTCGCCGCCGCCGGCTTCCGCGTGGTGGCCCCGGATATGCGGGGCTACAACCTGTCATCCCGGCCGGCAGGCGTTGCCGCCTACGGCGCCGACGCGGTGGCCGACGACATTCGTGGACTCATTCGGGAGCTCGGAGCGGAGTCGGCGATCGTCGTCGGACACGACTGGGGCGGGACCGTGGCCTGGACCATGGCCATGAACCACCCCGAGGTCGTGGACCGCCTGGCCATCCTCGACGCCGCCCATCCCCGGAAGCTCCAAGAAGGGCTCCCCCATCCGCGCCAGCTGCGGAGGAGTTGGTATTTCTTCTTCTTTGCCGCGCCGGGGCTGCCCGAGCGCGTGGTGCGCGCTGACCACTACCGCTTCTTCCGGCGATTCCTCCGCGACGCCCGCCCTGAGTACACGCCCGATGAGATCGCTCGCTATGTCGAGGCCTGGTCGCAGCCGGGGGCGACGACCGGGATGATCAACTACTACCGGTTCTCCGTCCGGCAGTCGCAGAAGAAGGCCAAGGCGGCGCTCAAGCCCATCGCTGCGCCCACGCTCGTGATCTGGGGTCTGCAGGATCGCTACCTGGGCCAAAGCCTGGCGGAGCCCCACAGCAAGGACGTGCCCAACCTCGTCGGCGTGGAGCGCCTCCCGGCGTCCCACTGGGTGCACCACGACCAGGCCGAACAGGTCAACCAGCTGCTGGTCGGGTTCTTCGGCTCCTCTGGCGGCGCCAAGTGACTGACGCCGGCGCCGACATCCGACCCTTCCACGTCCGGTTCCCCGACGAGGCGATCGCCGACCTCCGTCGCCGCCTGATTGAGATCCGCTGGCCCACAAAGGAGCTCGTCCCCGACCGGTCCCAGGGCGTCCAGCTGGGGACGATCCAAGAGCTCGTCCGTTATTGGACCAACAACTACGAGTTCGATCGAGTCGAGTCCAGGCTGAACGCGCTGCCGCAGTTCATCACCGAGGTCGACGGCGTGGACATCCACTTCATTCACGTGCGATCGCCGCACGAGAACGCGCTGCCGTTGATCATGACCCACGGCTGGCCGGGATCCGTCATCGAATTG
>JAFAUA010000048.1 GCA_019243595.1 Acidimicrobiia bacterium | reverse complement strand
TTGCTCCCCGCCGACAACCTCCGGCCCGTGCTCGCACTCGTCGGCATCGACGTTCAGCCGCCGGACTAAATTTCTGACTCATGGCCGCTTACGCAAACCCGGATGCGCTCGTCGAGACGGACTGGCTGGCCGAGCGGCTCGACGATCCCACCCTCCGCGTGATCGAGGTCGACGAAGACACGACCGCATACGAGAAGGGCCACATCCGCAACAGCATCGGGTGGAACTGGTTCGAGGACCTGCACGCCAAGCCGCGCCGCGAATACGTCGACCAACAGGGCCTGACCGCCCTGCTGCAGGAGGCGGGAGTCGGTCCCGAGACGACCGTGATCCTCTACGGCGGGAACAACAACTGGTTCGCGGCCTACGCCTACTGGCTCTTGCGATACCTCGGCTTCGACAACGTGAAGCTGCTCAACGGCGGGCGCAAGAAGTGGGAGCTGGAGAGCCGAGAGCTGGTCGACGAGGTGCCGTCGATCACGGCGACGACGTTCGAGGTGCCGGGCCAGGTACGCGACGACCTTCGGGCGCTGCGCGACGAGGTGTTGCAGAAGGTCGGCAAGGTGCAGTTCGTCGACGTGCGCTCGCCCGAGGAGTACCGCGGTGAGCTGCTCGCTCCTGCCCACCTTCCCCAGGAGCAGGCCCAGGTCGGCGGGCACATCCCCGGCGCCGCCAACGTGCCGTGGAGCAGGGCGGCCAATGAGGACGGCACGTTCAAGTCGGCCGACGAGCTCAAGGAGCTGTACGACGACGCCGGCGTGAAGTCCGGCACGGACGTCATCGCCTACTGCCGGATCGGCGAGCGCTCGGCGCACACGTGGTTCGTGCTCACCGAGCTGCTGGGCTACGACGACGTCGAGAACTACGACGGCTCCTGGACCGAGTACGGCTCACTCGTCGGCGTGCCTGTCGAGAAATAGCCTCGTCGGGGGGATGACAACCGAGGCGGTCCAGCCACCCGAACGGTCACGCGCCACGCGTGTGTCCGCGTGGCCGATGTGGGTGCTGGGGCTGGTCATCTTCATCGACCAGGTCGACCAGAACATCCTGCGCGGTGTCGTCACGCCCTTGAAGCACGACCTGGGCATCGGCGACCTTCAAATCGGCATCCTGCTGACGGCGTACACGATCGTCAACGGCCTGATCACCGTGCCCGCCGGCTACCTGGCCGACCGCTGGAACCGGTCCCGCACGATCGGGCACACGATCGTTGTCTGGTCGGGCCTGACCGCCTTGACGGCAGCGATGCCGGACTACGGCTCTCTGCTGGCGATCCGTTCGGCGCTGGGCTTCGGCCAGGCCGTCACCGAACCGTCGGCCGCCAGCCTGGTCGGCGACTACTACCCCCAGGAGAAGCGGGGCTTGGCGTTCTCCGTGCAGCAGTGCCTCCTCCTGGCGGGCATCGGCGCCGGCATCGGGATCGGCGGCGTGGTGGGGGCCACTCTGGGTTGGCGGGCCGCGTTCCTCGTCGTGGGCACGCCCGGTGTGCTGATCGCGGTCGCCGTGTACCGCCTACGCGAGCCGGCGCGGGGCGAGGCCGACCGAATGCACCTGGGGGTCGACGCCGAGGGCGCCGACGAGCCCGCGGTCTCGGGTGGTCTCTTCGAGGACGGCTGGCGGGCGTTCGTCCGCGACCTGTGGACCGGACTGCGGGCCGACGCCCGAACGATTCTCGGGATCCCGACCATGCGGTACGCGCTGATCGGTGTGTCGGCGCTGCTGTTCACCATCAACGCCATCGGCGCCGCCCTGCCGCAGTTCTACGAGCGGGACCTCGGAGTGGCAAAGGGAACCGCGGAAGCGCTCGTCGGACTGCTCGTCGTCATCGGCGGCATCCCGGGCGTCATGCTCGGCGGCCGCCTCGCCGACCGGTTCATGACGCGTGTTCGGGGCGCACGCATGGCGATCCCTGCCTATTGCCTCTTGGTCGGGAGCGCCCTGTTCTTCTTCTCCTATCTCTGGGTGCCGTTCGCGGTCGCTTTTCCGCTCGAGCTGCTCGGGATCTTCGTGACGAGCATGGCGGTGCCCGCGCTGCGGGCGGGGCTCACCGATGCGGTGCCCGCCAACCTGCGCGGGGCTGGCTTCGGCTTCTTCAACCTGGCCTCGATCGTGTTCGGCGGTATGGCCCCGCTGCTGGTGTTCGGGATCTCACAGGCCTCCGGTGACCTGCGCACGTCGTTCCTCGTCTGCTCGCCGCCGATCTTCGCCGGCGCCCTCGTTCTTCTCCGGGCGCGCGACCACCTCGACGAGGACGCGGCGCGCATCTTCCAGGCCATCCTCACCGCCATGCAGGAGCAGCAAGAGCGTGAGGCGAGGGATTAGGCGCGGGCGCCGGCGGGAGCCAGGTTGGCGAGGAGGCGGTCCGTGGCGGCCGTGATCTCGTCGACGGCAGCCTCGAACGTGGCCTCGTTGGCCTTTGAGGGCTTGCGGTAGCCGCTGATCTTGCGGACGTACTGCAGGGCGGCGGCACGGGTGTCGTCGGCCGTGACGACGGCCTCGGTGCGCAACGTCTTGATACTCCGGCACATGCCGGTCACCCTACGGCGTAGGCGGGCTTAACCGGCGCCGAGGTAGGAGCTGGCCAGTGCCTCGCTGTCACGCAGCTCGTCGGGCTCGCCGCAGAACTCGATGCGGCCCTTCGACAGCACGTAGCAGATGTCGGCGAAGCGCAGGGCGTACGTGAGGTACTGCTCGACGAGCACGATCGTCAGGCCGCGCCGGCGCAGCTCGTCGACGCTCTCGAACAGCTGCTCAACGATGCGGGGCGCCAGCCCCATCGAAATCTCGTCGAGCAGCAGCACGCGTGGGTTGCCGAGGAAGGCGCGCGACAGGGCGAGCATCTGCTGTTCGCCGCCCGACAACGTGCCTGCCGCCTGCGACAGGCGCTCGCGGAGACGGGGAAACGTCTCGAGCACGCTTTCCAACCGCGCGCTGCGGCTCTCGCCGCCGCCGCCGGCCCGCACGCCGATCTCCAGGTTCTCCCGCACGTTGAGGCCAGGGAAGATGCCGCGGCCCTCGGGCACGAGGATGATCCCTCGCCGGGCGATGTCGTAGACGGACTGCCCGTCGAGGCGTTCGCCGTCGTAGCGGACCTCGCCCTGCCACACGGGCAGGGTCCCGGAGATGACGTTGAGCGTCGTCGTCTTGCCGGCGCCGTTGGGACCGAGCAGGGCGACGACCGCGCCCTCGGGCACGCCGATCGTGAGGTCGTGCAGAATCTCGACCTTGCCGTAGCCGCTGGTGACGGCGTCAACCTCGAGCAGGGGCGGCACCGCTCACCTCCTCGTCCTCTTCTTCCTTCTCCTCTTCGTCCTCGATGGCGGCGGAATCGGCACCGAGGTAGGCGGCGCGCACGGCCTCGTTGCGGCTGATGTCCCGCGGCGCGCCTTCGGCGATCAGCCGCCCGAAGTCGATGACGCAGATCTTCTTCGACACCGCCATCACCAGGTCGACGTCGTGCTCGATCAGCAGGACGCCGATGTCGTCCTCGTCGACGATCTGGACGAGGACCTCCTGCAGGTTCTCGGTCTCGTTGCTGTCGAGCCCGCTCCCGGGCTCGTCGAGCAGGAGCACGCGGGGCTTGGTGCACAGCGCCCGCCCCAGTTCCACCAGGCGGAGGACGCCGGTGGGGAGGTCGCCGGCGATCTCGTCGCGTACAGACGTGAGTCCGACGCGTTCGAGCGTCTCCTCGACGAGCTCGATGACGTCCGGCTCGTCGGGTTGGCGGAAGCGGAACGCGCCGCGCAATACCCGCCCGGGATTGGCAGCCTCGGCCGCCACCTGCAGGTTGTCGAACACCGTCATGCCGGTGAAGGCCTCGAGCCGTTGGAACGTGCGTCCGAGACCGAGGCGGGCGCGCTTGTGGGTGGGCATGTCGGTGATGTCGCGGTCGGAGAGCCTGACCCGGCCGCCGTCGGGCTCGAGCAGCCCGGTGAGACAGTTGAACAGGGTCGTCTTGCCGGCCCCGTTGGGGCCGATCAGCGCCGTGATCTGACCCGGCGGCACCTCGAGTGAGACGTGGTCGACCGCGAGCAAGCCACCGAAGCGCTTCACGACCTCCTCGGCCTGGAGAAGCGTCATCTCTCAGCCGCCTCCTCGAGGACGCGCTCGGCGAACTCGGTCGGCACGAACTCGGGCCGCTCGCCGTTGGTCGCTGCGGCGCGACTTCCGTTGCCGTTTCCGTTGACGGCGACGTCGTGCTGGGCGACGGCGAATCGTTCGAGCAAGGTCCGTGGCGTGCGCAGCCAGTCCATCAGCTTCTGCAACATGCCCATGATGGACCCGCCCGGCAGGTAGCCGATGAGAAGGGCGCCGACAGCGACAAGGGCCGGCGCGATGTCAGCCAGGCCGAAGAAGGCGAGCAGGACGAGACCGGCGGCTCCCACGAAGGCGCCGCCGAGTGACCCGACGCCGGCCACGATCACGGCGATGAACCACAGGAGGCTGCTGCTGACCGGATGGAACTGGGTGATGGGGGAGAAGGCGTGTGCCTGCTGCGACAGCAACGCTCCGCCGATCCCAGCAATGAACGCGCTCGCGCCAAAGATGAACAGCTTGTAGGCGCGCAGGTCGATGCCGATCGACCGGGCTGCGGTCTCCGAGTCGCGCATGGCGGCCAGGATGCGACCGAGGCGTCCCCGTCGCAGGTTGTTGGCGAAGGCAAACGCCAGGGCGACCCACACGAGCTCGAACCAATAGAACGTCTTGTCGGCGTCCAGTGACCAGCCGAAGAGGCTTGGCCGGTTCACCGTGAGGCCGGCTGCGCCCTTGGCGAAGATGTCGCTCGAGAAGACCAGGCTGAAGCAGAGGACACCGATCGTGAGCGTGGTCAGCCCGAGGAACAGGCCTTTGCGTTTGAGCGCCGGGTAGCCGGCGATGAGACCGACGAGCACGGCGGCGAAGGCGCCGATGATCATCGAGAAGATGACGGGGATCCCGAGGGAGTTGCTCACGCGCACCGAGACGAACGAACCCATGCCCGCGAACGCGGCCTGGCCGAGCGTGATGTGGCCGGAAAAGCCGGTGACGGCGACGATCGAGATGAAGATCACGGTCAGGGCCAGCATCTCCTGGCCGTACACGATGTTGATCCCTGTGAGCATGAACGGCAGCAGGACCAGGGCGACGGCCACAATGGCGATCACCACCCGGGTCTCGACGCGCCGCTGCCTCACCCCACCAACCGAGCGGGAGATCAGCCCACTGACCCCCGCGCCGCCTTCACCGACCTCGTCGAGTTTCCGGTAGATCAGGAGGGCGCCGAACAGGATCAGCACCGAGAGGTTGGGCTTCAGGGCGCCGATCGTCTCGGTGAACCAGTGGGGCCAGTGGAAGTGGAAGAACGGCGCCACGGTCGGGTTGAACTGCGTCAGCAGGCTCTGCAGCACCCCGAGGAGCAGCACGCCGGCCGCGACGGCGACCGGAATGCTCACGAGGCGGGCGACGACGGCGACCGAAAACGTCTCGATGACCAGCAGCGTGAGGCCGATCGGGTCGAGCTGGTCAGGGGCAAGCAGGACGCCGGTGAGGCCGGCAAGCCCGGCCCCCAGGGCCCACGACAGCGAGGCCACGCGGTTGGCGTTGATGGCGGCCAGTTCGGACAGCTGACGGCGGTCGACGACGGCCCGGATCTTGGTCCCCAGGTGGGTGTAGTGGAACAGCAGGTACAGCAGGCCGCTGCAGACGGCGACCATGATCACGACCGCGAGGCGGTCGGCCCCGATGATCAGGCTGTTGGTGAGGTGGACCGGCTTGTTCTTGACGATTTGGGGCCCGTGGCGCACCGTGCCGGTCCAGATCTTCTGGGCCAGGCCAACCAAAAGAAGGAACACGCCGAGAGTGGCGACCAGCTTCTCGGACGTGCCCGCACCGCGCTTCTGCAACGGCCGGAAGATGAAGCGCTCGAGGATGACGCCGATCCCGGGGCCGGCGATGAAGATCGTCAAAGGTGCCGCGATCCACAGGGACACACCCCAGTCGGCGTTCAGCTGCCAGAGGATGTACGCCACGATCATGGCGATGGCGCCATGGGCGAAGTTGAAGATCCCCGTCGCCTTGTAGGTCAGGACGATGCCGATTCCGGCCAGCGAGTAGATGCAGCCGGTGCCGATCCCCGCCAGGATCAGCGAGAGCCAGAACGTCATCGCCTACGGCAGGCGGGTCAGGCGGAGACGGACGCCGTCTGGGGCTCGCACAGCCGGCATGGCTTCAGGCCCTGGCGGCGGGCGGCGTTGGCTGTCACCGGCTTGGCGTCCTTTTTGCCCTGGACCATCGAGCAGTCGGCTCGGTGGTAGCTCGAGCCGCTGGGCAACGCCACCAAGTTGACCGCTTGCTGGGTCTCGGTCCGATCAGCGGCCGACGAGCCGTTGCTGGACAGTGCCGGGGCGTCGGGACGGCTGAGCAGGGCCTGGTGCAGGTCGGCCACGAGGTCCTCGAGGTGGTCGACGCGCTCCTGGGTGCGTTTGAGATCCTCGGTGCCGATGAGCATGGCGCCGAAGCCAACGAGGGCGAGCCCGCCGATGCCCCCGGAGATGAGGTACGGCAACTGCTTGGCGACGATGGCCTCGCGCGACACGCCGAGATAGCCGATCAGCACGGCCAGCAGGCCGAGACCCACGAGGATCCAGCCGTACGTCGGCCGCGTCGCTCGTCCCACCCACTTCCAGAACAGCGCAGGGTCCGGCATCTCGGGCCGCGACTTCTTCTCTGTCTCTGACGTGATTATCGGCAGGTCGGTGGCGGGATCGGCGGTGGCCAATGGTCGCTCCTAGAGCACCTTGTAATCGGAGGAGGGTCGGGGACGCGGCACCAGTAGGCGTGAGCTTAGGCAGACGCCGATGAAGGCGATGGCGCATGCCAGATAGAGCAGATCGAAGCGGTGGCTGATGGTGGCGCCGACCAGATCAGCTTCGAGCTCGCGGAGACTGCCGAGGCGTGATCCGAGCACCCTCGGGCGGTTGGTCCGCGTCGTGGTCGAATTGAAACTGGCGCCCGTGCCCGAGGATCCGAGAAGCGGTCCGCCGGACGAGGGGGTGCCAAGATCGGGAAGCGGTGGCGACGATCCGGTATCGGAGGGCGTGCTCACGCCGCCGATGCCGCCCGGTTGGGCCTGCTGGTCGCTGTTGCGAGCCTGCGTCGCCGACGCCCGCGTGCCCGCCACGCCGAGCGTGAAGGTGGCGAAGTAGGTGTCGGTGGCGTTGGGGATCTGGAGGAACCGCTCGATGTAGAAGTTCAGCCCCTGGACCTCGCTCGTGACGGTCTTGGGGTCCGACGAGTTGACGTCGCCGCTTGTGCTCGCCAGTGAGACCTTGGCGCCCGCACTGGCGAGGGCGGTGTTGAGGGCGTCGGTGAGGGGCTTTGCCGCGCTGCTCGAGCTTCCGACGTGCACACCGTTCTGATCGATGGTGGCGGACTGGCCGGCCACGGTGACGCCGCCGAGGGTGAAGTGCTCGGAGTGGTCGGCGATGCCGTTGCCGTCGGTGTGCGACGTGGCGTCCGACTTGATGGTGGCGATCTGGATCGCCCCGCCGAGAAGCGAGACGCCCTTGAGGGTTGAGGACGCCGTCACCAGCAGGGCGCCGCTGTTGTCGTAGGTCTGCTTGGTGTGGGCGACGGCGCTGTCGATGTGCAGCGTGCTGTTGTCCGAGGCCTGCGGGGTGATCGCCGCGCCCGCCGCCGGGCCGTGCAGGATCGACGCTGCCGCCTTGCGGAAGGCGAGGGCCGAGGTGGGCACGGCCGGCGTGCCGATCACGTTCACGCTGCCGAGGACGGCGTCGCTGTACACCGAGACCCGGTCGGCGTGGGCGACGGCGCTGGTCGCGGTGATCGTCAGGGGATAGCCCTGGCCGATGACCTGGCTGCCGTCAGTCCTGGCGTCGGGCTTGGTGCTGTCGGCCTCGACGACCGTCGGGAACGGTGGCGCCGGGTTGCAGACCGGGGGCTCGAGGTTCGGTGGCACGCGTTGGGGGCTGAAGATCTGCGTGAAGACCTGACCGCAGACGAGGGCAACACCGCCGGTGCCGGTCGGGCCCGGGTAGTACGTCGAGGCGCGTGCGTACTGGCTGTTGCCGTCCCACTGGCTGCCGGCGTCGGGGAAGGCAGCGAAGAACGGCTGCTGGACCGGCAGCACCCCGCCCTTGGAGTCGGCAGTGGCGATGAGCGCCGAGGCCGAGGCCTGGCCTGCCCAGTTGAGGGGCCGGTCGGCGTCGGGGTCGTTGGCCGCCTTGGCCACTTCGGGAACGACGAGGGCGGCGACGACGAGCAATGCGGCGGCCAGGAAGCACGCCCTGCGCACGTAGCGCACCAGCCTGCTCGTCCGCTTCATCTCACCCGGAGCCGCACGATTCATAGGGTACAGATGAGTTCGCTGCCACTCACGGTGGTTCCTGCCCTCCAGCGGGTGCCACAACGGCACCAACGGCGCGAACTGGCCCGCACGAACCTGACTCTAGTGTCAGGGAAGGGCTACGGTCCGGGCGCGTGAGCAGACCGTTCCCATGACAAGGCCCTTCCGATTTGGCGCCCAGGTCTCGGACAACAAATCCGGCAAGGCGTGGACCGACCTGGCCCGGAAGCTCGAGGACGGCGGGTACTCGACGCTGTTCGTCCCCGATCACCTCGACGACCAGGTCGCCCCCTTGCCGGCGATGACCTGGGTGGCGGCCGCTACCTCTGAACTGCGCGTCGGCAGCCTGGTCTTCGACAACGACTTCAAGCACCCGGCGGTGTTGGCGAAGGAAGCGGCCACCCTGGACCTCCTGAGCGACGGCCGTCTGGAGCTAGGAATCGGCGCCGGGTGGATGACGACCGACTACGAGACTTCCGGGATTCCCTTCGAATCCGCAGGCGTGCGGATCGACAAGCTCGAGGAGTCGGTGGCAGTCCTGAAGGGGCTGCTGGGCGGCGAGCCGTTCTCCTTCGACGGCGCCCACTACAAGATCGACAACCTCGTTGGCACTCCCAAGCCGGTGCAGCAGCCCCACCCACCCATCCTCATCGGGGCAGGCGCCAAGCGGATGCTCGGGTTCGCGGCGCGTGAAGCCGACATCATCTCGGTGAACTTCGATATGAGCGCAGGCGCGGTCAACGCCGACGTCGTCGTCACCGGAACCGGTGAGGTGACCGCCGGCAAGATCGACGTCATCCGCGAGGGCGCCGGCCCGCGCTTCGACGACATCGAGCTGAGTGTCACCGTGTTCATGGCCGCCCTCACCGAAGACCGCCAGCAGCTGGCGGAGATGGTTGCCGGCAGCTTCGGCCAGCCGCCCGAGCTCGTGCTCGAGTCGCCGCACTTTCTCGCCGGGACAACGGACCAGATCGTCGAGCAGCTCCAGGAGCGCCGGGAGCGCTACGGCTTCTCGTACGTGATCTTATCCGGTGGCAGCCAGGAAGCGATGTTGCCGGTCGTCGCCAAGCTGGCCGGTACCTGAGCGGTCATCGCATCATCGCCGTCGCGGCGCGCAGGGCGAGGGCGACGAGCGTGAGTGTCGGGCCGTAGCCGCTCGAGGTCACGAACACCGAGGAGTCGGCGATCACGATGTTCGGGACGTCGTGGAGGCGGCCGTAGGGATCGACGACCGACGTCGAGGGGTCCGCGCCCATGCGCGCCGTACCCATGACGTGCTTGCTCTGGGGCACGGGCGAGATGAAGTCGCCGTACGGAAACGAGGCGTCGGGGCTCGTCGTGGTGACCGTCCACTCGGCGTCCATCTCGTGCAGGATCTCGGTGAGCCGTTCGCCGTAGTGCGCCGACGCCGCCCGCTCGAAGCGGTGGGAGTCGTAGGTGATGCGGGCGACGGGGAAGCCGCGGACGTCGCGCACCGTCGGGTCCAGGTCGACTCGGTTGGTTGCCTGGGGCATGTCCTCGCCCTGCATCGTGAAGCCCCACATGCGCTCCCGCAGTGACGACTCGCGCATCGAGCGGGCGTGGGCGTCGCCCCATGGATAGAGCTTGGCCTCTTGGATGGGCGTCGACGGGCCGCAGTGCTCGACCATCCCGCCCCGGAACCATGGCAGCCCGGCATCTTTGGCGGCGCGCTTCGAGCGGTCGTCGGGGACGAGGTGGTCGTCGTGCACGTGCGTCACCGAGCGGCCACGGTGTGGATGGACGCGCTGGCGGAGCCCGGCCATCACGAGCGTCTGGAAGTGGAACATCAGGTGGCGGCCGACCAGCGGATGGTCGAGTCCGGAGAGGAGCATCAGGCGCGGCGTCTCGACGGCGCCCGCCGCGAGAACGACATGGCGCGCCGTCTCGGTGTGGGTGTGGCCGGCGGCATCGACGTAGTCCACGCCCGTCGCTCGGCCGTTGCTGATGTTGATCCTGGACACGAACGTTTCCGGCCTGAGCTCGGCCCGCCCCGACAGGAGGGCCCGCTGGAGAGGGGCCACCGGATCGCCCTTGGCGTGGATCGGGCACCCGTAGAAGGCACAGAACCCGCAGTTGTTGCACGCCGGCCGCCCGCCGTAGGGCACGGAGTTGGCGCCTGTGGGCGCCGGATACGGGTGGTAGCCGAGACGCTCGGCCGCTGCTGCGCTGAGTGTGGCGCCGTACATCGGCGCGCCCGGCGGCATTGGGTAGGGGCCGGACCTCGGCGCCGCGAAGGGGTTGGCGCCGGCGTCGCCGGCCACGCCCACGAGGCTTTCTGCCTCGGCGTAGAACGGTTCGAGGTCGTCGTAGGTCAGGGGCCAGTCGGCCAGCGCGGCGCCGTCGATCGGCCCGTACTCGGTGTGCAGGCGGAAGTCGGCTTCCCGAAAGCGCGGCAGCTTCCCGTCGGCGTGCACGCCACCACCGCCGACGGTGGACGGCACGTTGTTGACGTCGCCGACGAAGGCGTGGTCGCCGTCACGTTCCCGGCGCCGGAACGTGCGCGGCTCGAGGAAGGGGTCGGGGCCGAGGAAGTGTCGGATGGTGAACTTGAGCTCGTCGTTGGAGTAATCGCCCTTGAGCCGCTCGGGGTCGTCCAAATCGAGGAGGTGGTTGCGGCCCTTCTCGAAGATGACCACTGACCACCCGGCAGCGGTGAGGACGTCGGCCGCGGCACTGCCGCCGGGACCGGAGCCCACGACGATGGCGTCGGCCGCCGGGCCTACGGCTGGCTCACTTTCTCGTCGGTGTAGCCACGAGGCTGCACGTCGCCTTCGAAGTCGATGCGTTGCCAGCCGGAACCGTTGCGGTTGCCTCCGTATTCGGGCGCGCCGTACATGCCTTCGCATGCGTGCTCGTAGAGCAGGGCGGTGAAGTCGGCCTGCGCACGGAGACGGGCGTCCTGCTCTTCGGGATCACACGTCGTGAAGTCGGCCCCGAGCGCGGCGATGCCCTCGCGGTAACGCTGCTGGAGACCGACGACCGGTCCGTTGAACTCGCGCTCGGCGATGCCCTGTGAGCCCTCGATACGTGTGCGCCACGCCAGCTCGTCCATCGGGGTCAGGGGGATGAAGGAGCCGAAGCCGGCGTCGCCGCCGTGGCGGCCGGAGAACGGTCCGCCCGCCCAAATGCGCGGCGGGTCGACGGCGAAGGCGCCGAGCAGGCCGTCGACGTAGTCGGCGACGCCCGCGTCGGTAGCGCCGGGGATGAGCCGTTCGCACGCCGCTGCGACGACGGCGTAGGCGTCGTCGTCGAAGAAGAGCTGCGGCACTACCGCCCTGTGAACTTGGGGTCGCGCTTCTCGCGGAAGGCGGCCATCCCCTCGGCCAGGTCCGACGACGTGGTGGCCAGGGACTGGAACTGGCCCTCGAGCTCGAGGGATGACGCCAGGTAGGTCTCGAAGGTCCGGTTGAGCAGCTGCTTCGAGAGACCGAGCGAGCGCGTGGGGCCGGCGGCCAGTCGTGCGGCGAGGGCGTCGGCCTCGGGCCGCAGCTCATCGGCGCGCACGCACTTGTAGGCCAGGCCGAGGTCGACCGCTTCGGCACCTTTCACGTTCTCGCCCAGCATGACCATCGCCTTGGCACGCGGCAGACCGACGAGGCGAGGGAGCAGGTAGGCGCCGCCGGCGTCGACGACCAGGCCCCAGCGGGCGAAGGTCCACGCGAAGCGGGTCTCGTCATGGACGAGGACGAAGTCGCAGGCCAGCGCGATGTGGGCGCCGGGACCGACCGCCGTGCCGTTGACGGCCGCGACCGTCGGCTTGTCGAGCTCCCACAGCTCGCGCACGACGGCCTGGACCCCGATGCGCAGAGCCTCCGACGTCGAGCGGGTATTGAAGCCCTCGCCCCCGGCCTGGGCCACCGTCGAGGCCCGCAGATCCATACCCGCACAGAACGCGTCGCCCGCACCGGTCAGAAGGACGGCGCGCACGTCGGGGTCGCTGCGGGCATCGCGGATGGCCGCCACCAGGTCGTCGCGCATCTCGACGGTGAGAGCGTTCTTGGCCTCGGGGCGGTCGAGGGTGATGGTGGCGACGTTGTCCGATTTTTCGGCCCGGATCACGTTAGGGACATTACTCAGCGCGCGCAAAGGGAGAATGTGCAGAACGCGCGTCACAAACCTCACTCCTCGCGAAATGGCGTGTACGTGGGGGGGTCGTTCTCATGACGAGCGAGGCGTCCATGCGGGTCGTTCTTCGACATGCACTCGAGTTAGCGGCCATGAAGGAGGACTCGCACGAGGCGGCCTCCCAACTCTTCCGGTCCGTCGGTGGCGATCGCGAGCTGTTGGTCGAAGCCCACGCCCACTACAGCGAGATCCTGCGCAGCTCCCCGGGCGACCCCGAAGCGCGCCGGGTACTGACGCTGGTCGAGTGGGCGCTGACGGGCACGACGCCCACCGGACCGGTCGTCATCCGGGCCAAGAAGGCATCGACCGCGGGTTAGGGTCCCGGGGGTGGACGGGCCCGCGCTCCATCCCGACATCGCACCGCTCGGCTTCCTGCTCGGGTCGTGGATGGGCGAGGGCAAAGGCTTCTACGCGACGATCTCGCCGTTCGAGTACGGCGAGGAGCTGCGTGTGTGGCACGTCGGCAAGCCGCTGCTCGCCTTCACGCAGCGCACGTGGTCGCTCGACGACGGCCGGCCGCTGCACAGTGAGACCGGTTTCTGGCGCCTGATCGATGGCTCGCACGTTGAGCTCGTCGTCGCCCACCCGAACGGGCACGCCGAGGTGGCCGAGGGCGAGCTGCGGGGGACGTCGATCTCGGTAGCGAGCATCTCGATGACGAAGACATCGACCGCCAAGCCTGTCGACAGCATCGAACGCGACATCCGCGTCGACGGCGAAACCATGTCCTACGACCTGCGCATGGCCGCCATGGGTAGACCTCTCGACGGTCATCTGCAGGCCGAGCTGCGTCTCGGCGCCACGCATTAGGAGAGCGAGAACTTCATGGACGATCAGGACCTCATCGAGCACATCGACAAGCTGGTCGCCGAGGAGCACGGGCTGCGCGAGAGGTCAGAGGGTCAAGGTCTGGCCGATGACGACCGCGATCGCCTGGCCAAGATCGAGGTCGCCCTCGACCAATGCTGGGACCTGTTGCGACAGCGCCGCGGCCTGCGCCACCGGGGCGAAGATCCCGACGACGCCAGCGTGCGAGACCCGGGAACGGTGGAGGGCTACCGCCAATAGCGGGTCGAAACGCTCAAAGGTTGCGGACGAAGCGCCCGACCTCGGTGTCGTGGGCGTAGCCGACCTTGTTCCAGAAGGGCGCGGCGTCGCCGAGCTCGAGGTGGACCAAGGCGGTGACCCGCGGGCAGCCCAGGGCCGCGAGTGCGGCTTCGGCGGCTCTCACCAGACGGGTTCCGAGGCCGTGGCTGCGTCGTTCGGGCGCGACGCCGACCCGATAGAGGTTGCCGCGCCACCCGTCCCAGCCGGCGACCACCGAACCGACGAGCTCGCCATTGTCGTCGGCGAGGAGCAAGGCGCTCGTCGGGGTTCGGATCAGGCGCTCGATGTCGTCCGCTCGGTCGACGAGCGCAGTCGGACCCGTCGCCCGTTGCCAGAGGGCGAGCACAGCTTCGACGTCGTTCGCTGTCGCCTTGCGGATCTCAACCGTCACGCGGCCGAATGGCGGCCGAACGTCGCCAGCCACTGCTGGCCGTCGTCACAGTCGCTGCGTCCGGGGCACCAGCGGCACGCGGCGCTCGGCTCGTAGGTGACCGGGTCCTCGGAGCGGGCGAGGATGATGCGGCGAATGCCTTCGACCATCCAGTCGAAGGTGGCGTACAGCAGGTCCTCGTCGACGTCGTCGAACGAGTACTCGCCGCTGTCGAGGTAGTAGGTGGCGACCCGGTAGGGCGGCACGCGTGAGCGCAAGGTTTCCATGAGGCCGTAGAACCGCGCCTCTTGCTGATGGTCGTTGTTCATCCAGCCGCTCTTGAAGTCGACGATGAACGTGCGGGCCTCGTCGCCCATGGGGACACCGAGGGCCAGGTCGAACTGGGCCTGCAGATGGATGGGGCCGAAGGCCAGCTTCACTGGAGACTCGACGCGTGGCGACCAGCCGGCGAGGACGTGCGGCCAGTCGGAGACGAACTTCACGATGAGATCGTTGACGTCGCGCGCCAGGTCCTGACGGTCGCCCTGGGGGAGCGTGGCGAGGAAGGGACCGGGGCCCCGGGCGTCGGCGTCCTCGGCCAGCTCGTCGATGGCGGCGTGGGCCAGCTCGAGTGGCGCCCGCCGGTAGGCGGACATGATCAGGCCCTCGAGGGCGCGGTGCAGGACCTTGCCGCGCACGTTGGCCACGCTCCAGCTGAACTCCTCGGTGCTGCGGGCGCGGAGATAGCCGGTGCAGGTGTGGGCCTGGGAGAGACGGTGCTTGTCGACGCGGGTCCAGTCGGCCGGGTCGAGCCCGCCGGCCAGCGCCGTCAACTCGTGGATGGCGCGTTGACGGGGGGTCCTGCCGATCTCCCGGTTGGGCGTCGGCCGCGGCTGCCCGTACAGCAGCAACTCATCCCGAACGTCGCGCTGCTGCGCGTTCAGTTCCGCCACCCCCGAAGCGTACGGCGAGGGTGTGACAGT
>JAFAUA010000013.1 GCA_019243595.1 Acidimicrobiia bacterium | reverse complement strand
GAGCGCCATCAGCGGTTCGGTGAGGTGGCGTTCCTCCTCGAGCCCGAGCTCAAGGAGGGGAGAGGCGGGCTGCGGGACGTGCAGGCTCGGATCGCGGTGGCGCGCGCCACACCCGTCGTCGACGTCGAGGAGGGCCGCGCGCTCGTCGGGCCCAACGAGGTGCTGCTGGCGGCGCGCGTCGAGCTCCACCGGCGCGCCGGAAAACCCGCCGACCGGCTGCTTCTCCAGGAACAGGACGCGGTCGCCGCCGCCCTCGGCTATTCCGATGCCGACGTCCTCATGCGCGCCGTATCGGCCGCGGCGCGGACCATCGCCTTCGAGGGCGATGACGCTTGGCGACGCGTGCGGTCGTGGCTGGCAGGACCGGGCGGGCGCGGCGCGGGCGGCGACAGACCGCTCGGCGCGGGCCTGGCGTTGCGGGATGGCTCGGTGGTGCTGACCCCCGACGCCGACCTCAACGACCGGTCCTTGCTCCTGCGCGTCGCGGCGGCCGCCGCCATGGTCGACGCCCCGCTGGACGCTGCGACCCTCGACCGGCTGGCGGGCAGTGCGGCACCGCCCGGCGATCCGTGGCCGGACGAGGCGCGCCACGCACTCGTTGCATTGCTCGGCGCCGGGCCCGCCCTGCTCCCCGTCGTCGAGGCCCTCGACCAGCGCGGGCTGCTCGCTCGCGTCCTTCCCGAGTGGACGGCGGTGCGCAGCCGTCCGCAGCGCAACGCCTACCACCGCTTCACCGTCGACCGGCACCTGTGGGAAGCGGCGATGGAGGCGTCGGCACTCGCCCGTCAGGTGGCGCGCCCCGACCTGCTCCTGGTCGCCGCCTGGCTGCACGACCTCGGCAAGGGCTACCCCGGTGATCACACGGTGGCGGGCGTCGCCCTCATCTCCCGCATCGGAGCGCGGATGGGATTTGACGCCGCCGACGTCGACGTCCTCGTGAAGCTCGTCCGTCACCACCTGCTGCTCGCCGATGCGGCGACGCGTCGTGACCTGTCGGACGAGGCGACCATCGCCGCCGTCGCCGACGCGGTCGGCGACCAGACCACCCTCGAGCTGTTGTCGGCGCTGACCGAGGCCGACTCGAAGGCGACCGGGTCGACGGCGTGGAGTCCGTGGAAGGCGGAGCTGGTGCACGAGCTCGCGGCGCGGACGTCGAACTTTTTGGCCGACGGCGGCGGTCAGCCCGACGACGAGCGGCGACCGTTTGCGGACGCGGTGGTGGCCAGGGCTCGAGCCACACTCGGCGGCGGCGCTCCCGTGCACGTGGAGACGGCGTGGCCGGAGCTCGTCGTCGCCGCCCGGGATCACGCCGGCCTGTTCGCGGAGCTGGCGGGCACCCTGTCGCTGCACGGCCTCAACGTTCTGGCCGCCGACGTGTGGACGAGTGACGACGGTGTCGCCGTCGACTGGTTCCGCACCGAGTCGGCGTTCGGCACCGAGCCGGAGCGGGACGCCCTCGGAGGCGACCTGGCCGCTGCTGTCGAGGGGCGCCTTCCTCTCGACGCCCGGCTCGTTGAGCGCGTGCGGATGTACGCCGGCCGCCGCACCGCAGCCGCCCGCCGCGCCGCGCCGCGCGTGGTCGTCGACAACGAAGCCTCGGGCCGAGCCACCCTCGTCGAGGTGCGCGCCCCCGACGGCATCGCCGTGCTGTACCGGATCACGCGCGCCCTCGCCGACCTCGGCCTCGACGTCCGCCACGCCAAGGTGGCGACCCTGGGCGCCGAGGTCGTCGACGCCTTCTACGTCGTCGACAACGCTGGCGGCAAGGTCCCCCCCAGCCGCCGTCAAGAAGTGCAGCGAGCAGTGCTGACCGCGCTGGGCGGCCCCGCTTAGCGGCGGTTGCGGAGGAGGGCGACAGCGATCGCGTAGGAGATGCCGCCGACCGCCGCGATGACGCCGAACCCGCCGGGGCCGGCGTCGACGGCAGCCTCGTAGATGGCGCCGCCGACCGCGGCGCCTGCCATCGCCAGCCCGGCGATCGCGGTGGCGTCGCGGTCGATGCTGCGCTGCCGCTCGTCGCCTTGGACGCGCAGGATGGCGGCCACGTCGCCACGTCCGCCGGACCACAGGAAGGCGACGAGCGCGGCGACCGCGTAGAAGGCGAGCAGCAGCAGTGCGATACCGAGGTGACCGCCGGCCGCGGTGGCACCGGCGATGGTGCCGCCCAGCCCCAGCAAGACACCCGCAGCGGCGCCTCGTCCGGTCCATGTGATGTGCATAACCGTCACCCCTCTGGTTCGAATATGTCCTCGACGGCAAGGTCGAAGTAGCGAGCAATGGCGAACGCCAGCGGTAGGGACGGGAGATAGCGCCCCTTCTCGATCGAGTTCACCGTCTGGCGGGACACGCCGAGGGCGTCGCCGAGATCCGCCTGCGACAGCTCTGCGTCGTTGCGCAGCTCTCGCACCCGGTTCTTCATTGATGTAAAGCTACCTTGACACCGCCAAGATGTCAAGGAGACTTTCCATCTGACGAATGGATAGCCTCGGCGCCGGTGCCCGAAGAACCGCGCGTCGTCTCCGCCCAGGACCTGTTGCGCTGGAGTGAAGCGCTATCGGGGATCGCCCGCACCGGGCTCGGGTTCACCAAGAGCCTGTACGAACAGGAGCGCTTCGAAGAGGTGCTGAAGGTGGCGGCCGACATGCGCGTCGCCGCCGGCCATGAGCTCGAGGTCGAGGTCCTCGTGCAGGAGTGGCTCAAGAGCGTGGGCGACGGCGTGCCTGGTTATGTGACGCCCAAAGTTGCCATCGGCGCGGTCGTCGGCAACGACAAGAACGAGATCCTTCTCATCCAGCGGGCCGACTACGGCGTGTGGCTCTATCCGACCGGGTGGGCCGACGTCGGCTACTCGGCGGTCGAGGTGGCGGTCAAGGAAGTCAAAGAGGAGACCGGCATCGACGCCGAGCCCGTTCGACTCATCGCCGTGCTCGATGGGATCCGGCTCGGGTTCACCCGCGTGCCGCTGTACTCATTGGTCTTCCAGCTCAAGATGGTCGGTGGCGAGCTCGAGCGCCATCCGCTCGAGACGCGAGACGTCGGTTGGTTCTCCGAGGACAACCTGCCGACGCCGCTCGCCGGCTGGGAGAAGTGGGCGCCTCACGCCTTCAAGGCGATCAGGGGCGAGCCCGTCGAAGTGCTGTTCGACCCACCCCGCAAGCCCGTGTGGCGCGAAGAGCAAGAGCAGCGGTCATCCTGACGCCAGCTGGTTGAGCAGGGCGTCGACGATCGACGTGGCGCCGCCGCTCTTCTCCCATTCGTCGCCGACGCGCTGGTGGTCGACGACGCCGCACGCGTCGGCGGGGATGCCGAGGGCCTCAGCCGTCGCGGCGCCGAGCGTTGCCGGCTCGACCTCGTCGCCGTAGGCCGCGAACGCCTCGAGGCCGTCCCAGAGCTGTGCGAGCGCCGCCGGCGCCTCGGCGCCTTGTTCGAGGGCGAGGGCGGTGGTGGGGAAGACGTCGCACGTGTCGACACCCTTCGGACGCTGGTAATCGGCGACCGGGTGCAGCCGCCACTCGATGGTGACGCCGCCGGGCCCGTCGTCGCGTAGCCACACCTGTGAGCCGTTGACGTAGGCGTCGACCGGGTCGCCGAACCGATCCTGCAGGGCGAGCACCACCGCAGAGGAGATGCGCCAGACACACGTGGGGGTGAACCGCGCCACGCCCGGACCGTACTTCCGCCACCATGGCCCCGTGCCCAAAGCTCTCCGATCGCGTAATTCTCTGTCGAGAACGGGCACAAACGGCTCACGCGCCCAAGATCGGAGAGGTTTTTGGTCTTCGGTCGTGGCGCTGGCTATGGCGTGCTCTCTCCTGGGTGCGGCGTGCAGCGGGGGCGGAGGCAAGCACGCGCTCATAAGGCAGTCGGGAACGTCGACGTCCTCCACGTCAACGTCGACCTCCACGATTGCGGCGCCGACGACAACTGCACCCGCGGCCCCGTCGCCTGCGAACTGTCCAGCCGTGCCGGCGCGGGCCCAGCCGGATCCGACCCGGCCTC
>JAFAUA010000511.1 GCA_019243595.1 Acidimicrobiia bacterium | reverse complement strand
TCGACCGCGTGTTCCTCGTCGCCGGTCAGGACAATGGGCGCTTGAAGGTGTTGCTGCCCATCCGTCCGAACGAGTCCGTCGGCTGGGTGCAGCCCTCGGACGTCAACATCCAAGAGCTCAACTACTGGATCAAGGTCTCCACGTCCGGCCACTCGATCACCGTCGGAAACGCCACCCAGCTGCTCATGCAGGCTCCGGCGGCCGTCGGCACGGGGGGCACGCCCACCCCGTTGGGCCTCTTCTATCTGACCGAGGTCGTCCGCCCCGTCTGGCAGCCCTACCTCGGGCCGTACGCCTTCGCCACGTCCGCGCACTCGAACGTTCTGACCTCGTTCATGGGTGGCGACGGGATGGTCGGGCTGCACGGCACCGACGCTCCGGGCAGCATCGGCAGGGCGGTGAGCCACGGCTGCATCCGCATCGGCAACGCCGACATCACCAAGCTGGCGATGATGCTGCCGCTCGGCACACCACTCATCGTCGGGCCATAGACAGTCGACGGCCAGACTCGCTATTCAGCGCGCGGCCCTGTGGACAAATAGACACAATTCACAGGGTTGTACCACTAGCTCTCCCCAGGCGTTCTGATGCAGTGTTCTCCGGGGACTCGGCTGGGCGAGTAAAGGGGCGACGCGTGGGCGACGGTCAAGCCTTGGGCATTTCAAATGCCGCGCGCATTTCAGATGCTGGAGTGGCAACGGTGATCTCTTGTCGAAAGTGCAGGAGCCCGATCCCACTCGAGGTTGCCGTCGTCCGCATGGGCGGAGCTCACTTGTTCGTCTGTCCCTGTTGCCACCACCAGGAGGTGTGGCGGCCGGCCTCCTGACTTCCCCCCGTCAGGAGTCGCCGGCAACCAGCCAGCGCTGGGCTGCGTCATTTCGGCGCAGCGCCTCGTCCATAAGCCGGAGGGCGTGCTCGGTCGCTTCGTCCTCCGGCTGGTCGAGGCTCGCGCCCTCGACCTGACCTGCAGCATCCACGCCGGCGCCCTCATCGGCTCCGGCTCCCACGTCGTTTCGCTGCTCGCCCACACGCGCCTCCTCGGCGGGTGATGTCCTCGTCGCGACTGGATCGGCAGGTGCCCGCGGGGCCTTGAGGGCGTTCGCGCAGATAGTGAGCAGACAATTCACGCTTGGCGGCTGTTGCGTATGTTGTTATTGTGCCTGCTGTGGTTCCTGTGAGGAAGCGGGCGGGGTGGGGCGCGCTGGCGGCTGCGGTGGTCGTGGCCGCTGGCGCAACCCTTGCCACGACCTCGGCGGCCGTCGGCCTCAGGACGCGCCGAACGACGATGACCACGACGTCGGCCCAACCTGCCGACACGCCCGCCCCGACGCCGCCGGCCAACGCCCTCAAGCGGTGGGCGGCGACCAACGGCGGCGGGGCGAAGGCCCAGTCGCCGACTCTCGCCCAAGCCTTGGCCGTGGCCCACAACTACAGCCTGGTGCTGGCCACCAAGAACTCCTATCCGCCGTACGTCGCCCAGATGCGCCAGGCCAATCCCGCCCTCAAGCTCGTCGTCTACACGAACGGCGTCTACGCGCAGTCCGACCAGGGCAGCGCCTATCCCGACGCCTGGTACGCCCGGGCCGCCGACGGCTCGAAGGTGCGCTCGAAGAAGTACGGCAACTACCTGATGGACCCGACATCGACGGGTTGGATCCAAAGCCGCGCACAGACGTGCGCGCAGTGGGCGGCGGCGACCCACTACGACGGCTGCTACCTCGACATGCTCGGCAACGCCACGATGGGCGCCGGCTACGACACGGCGGCGCCGATCAATCCGTCGACCCACCAGCCGTGGACCGCGACCCAGTGGATCGCAGCCACGTCGAACCTGGCGACGACGGTGGTCAACGCCAATCCGACCCTGCTGGTCGTCGGCAACGGCCTGGCCAACGGCAACCAGTACTTCGATCCCGCGTCGGGGCCGACGTCAACGCTGTTGAACAGCCTGGCCGGCGCCAACGCGCAGGGTTTCATCCGCAGTGAGAGCGACGCCGTCACCAGCTTCCGGTCGGTGTCGGCGTGGAAGAACGACGTCGACATGCTCGTCAACGCCGGTCCGCGCGGCCGGTTCGTGATGGCGATGACCAAGGTCGACGGGAAAGGGACCGCCGACCAGGTGCAGCAGATCCACCGCTACGCGCTGGCGTCGTTCCTGCTCGGTACCAACGGTACGCAGTACTTCTTCTTCTCACCGAGCGGCAACGACGACGGCGTCAACGCGCCCGACACGCCCGACGATCACGTGAATCCGGGCGCGCCGTCCGCTGCCTACCAAGCGCTCGCCAACGGCGCCTACGTGCGGCCGTTCACCGGTGGCTATGTCGCCGTGAATCCGACGGCCGCGACGGTGACGGTCAACCTCGGCACCACCTATGTCGACCTCGACGGCCACGCGGTCCAGCAGGCCGTTCTGGCGCCCCATTCGGGCATGGTGTTCACAACCCCGTCGACGGTCACGACTCCGTCGACGCCGGGCAGCACCACGACGACGTCGACACCGGCCTGCAAGCCGCGCCGGTCTAGGCGATGTACGCCTCGACGAGCTCCCTGAGGGCGACCACTTCGTCGGGATCGAGGTCCTGGAAGGCCAACCGGACCTCGTAGCCCTCAGCCGTGGTGTCCTCGCTCAACACGAGCGTGGCGCCCACGATGCTGCGGCCCGTCGGCAACGTGAACATCACCGTCGGCTCGCGCTTGGGCACCGGCCGCAG
>JAFAUA010000494.1 GCA_019243595.1 Acidimicrobiia bacterium | reverse complement strand
CATGACGATGCCGAGGGGAGGCAGCGTCAGCGGCAGCGACCACGGTCGTCCGTGGGATGGGACCTCCTCTGCCTCGACGGCGCCGAGGTTCCCGACGCCGCTCCCCCCGTAGTCGGCCGCGTCGCTGTTGGCGATCTCCAGCCAGGTGCCACCGACGGGGACGCCCAAGCGGTAGCCCTCCCGGGGGACCGGCGTGAAGTTGATGGCGACGAGCACAACGTCACCGTCGCCCCCCTGGCCGCGACGCAAGAAGGCGAGCACGCTGTTTTCGGCGTCGTGGAGATCGACCCACTCGAATCCCGCGGGGTCGCAGTCGAGCTCATGCATTGCGCCCACTGAGCAGTACACGCGGTTCACATCGGCCACCCACCGACATACGCCAGCGTGCAGCGGCGAGTCGAGCAGGTGCCAATCGAGGCTGTCGTCGTGATTCCACTCGCGGTCCATGCCGAACTCGCCGCCCATGAACAGCAGCTTCTTGCCGGGTGAGGCCGCCATGTAGCCGAGCAGCAGCCGGAGGTTGGCGAAGCGCTGCCAGTCGTCGCCCGGCATGCGCCCGAGGAGGGAGCCCTTGCCGTGCACGACCTCGTCGTGGGAGAGCGGCAGCATGAAGTTCTCGTCGAAGGCGTAGACGGCCCGGAACGTGATCTCGCCGTGGTGGTAGCGGCGGTGGATCGGTTCGTGGGACAGGTACTCGAGCGTGTCGTGCATCCACCCCATGTCCCACTTGAAGCCGAACCCGAGCCCGCCCACGTAGGTCGGTCGCGACACCATCGGCCACGCCGTCGACTCCTCGGCGACCGTCAGCACGTCGGGGAAGGCGCCGTAAACGTCCTCGTTCAAGCGGCGCAGGAGCTCAATGGCCTCCAGGTTCTCCCGGCCGCCGAAGCGGTTCGGGATCCACTCGCCGGCCTTGCGTGAATAGTCGCGGTAGAGCATCGAGGCCACGGCGTCGACCCTGATCCCGTCGACGTGGTAGCGGTCCAACCAGAACATGGCGCTCGACAGCAGGAAGCTGCGGACCTCGTGGCGGCCGTAGTTGAAGATGTAGCTGTTCCAGTCGGGGTGGAACCCTTCCCGCGGGTCGGCGTGCTCGTAGAGATGGGTGCCATCGAAGTACGCCAGCCCGTGCTCGTCGGACGGGAAGTGCGACGGCACCCAGTCCAAGATGACGCCGACGCCCCGCTGATGTAGATGGTCGACGAGATACATCAGGTCCTGCGGCGAGCCGTACCGCGACGAGGCGGCGAAGTAGCCGGTCGACTGGTACCCCCACGACCCGTAGAACGGGTGCTCCATGATCGGCAGCAGCTCGACATGGGTGTACCCCAGGGCCAGCGCGTGCTCGGCGAGCAACGGTGCCGCCTCCCGGTACGACAGCAACCGGCTCGGGTCCGACGGATCGCGCCGCCAAGACCCGAGGTGCACTTCGTAGACGTTGATGGGGGCGTCGACGGCGTGTCGCTCTCCACGGCCCGCCATCCACGAGCGGTCACCCCACTCGTAGGAGAGATCCCAGACAATCGAGCCCGTCTTTGGTGCCACTTCGGCGCGCACGGCGAGCGGGTCCGCTTTGTCGACGCGATAGCCGTTGGGCCCGACGATGTGGAACTTGTAGATGTTGCCGACCGACGCCGAGGGGACGACACCCTCCCAGATGCCCGATGCGCCGCGCGCGGTCAGCGGATCGGCCTCCCGGTCCCAACCGTTGAAGTCGCCGACCACGCTGACTCGCTCGGCGCTGGGTGCCCACACACCGAATACCACCCCGCCGCCATCCAGGGGATGGGCGCCGAGGTGGTCCCACAGGCGCAGGTGGCTGCCCTCGTTGAACAGGTACAAATCCTGTTCGCCGAGCAGGCTCACAGTGTCAAGGTCCTGGCGGGTCATTGTTAAACGGTCTCCCAGTTGAGAATGGTGAGGATCCCCCGCAGGGGCACGTCGACGAAGTGGGGCCGGCTGCCAAGCTCGTAGGCCACTTCGTAGAGCGCCTTCTCCAACAAGTACGCAGGCAGGAGTTGCGCAGTCTCCTCCGGCGTCGTGGCGAACGGC
>JAFAUA010000177.1 GCA_019243595.1 Acidimicrobiia bacterium | reverse complement strand
CCCCCCTCGGCATCGTCATGCTGAAAGCGCCGCCGGCCTCCTCGACAGACGCTTCATGAGCACCCGGTCGGCCTCGGTCGTGCCGCCCCAGATGCCGTAGGCCTGGTTCGTCACGAGGGCGAAGCGCAGGCACGCCGTCTGCACCGGGCACACGGCGCACACAGCCTTGGCGGCGACGATCTCGTCGAACGCGGCACCGGTCGTCCCCGCCGGGAAGAACAGCTCAGGGCTGCACGACTTGCAAGCGGCGTAGTCACGCCAGTTGACGACGGCTTGGTCGTCAACCTCGTCGACCGGGCGCTCGAGGGTGAATGCCACGGGGCCTCCTTCAGGATGACGAGGCCGCGGCTAGACCCCGAGTCGGTCCATCCTGCCCGATTCGCGAAACCGCGACACCCCAATTTTTGGTCAGGCGGTCTGCGACTCGGGCGGGCCGATGGTCGACGCCTCGGGCGGGAACTCCTTCAAGTACTGCTCGTGCACAGGCCGCCACCGATCGGGGTCGCTCCAGTGGCTGGGCTGCCCGGCGAGGTGTTCGTCGAGCCCGTCGAGGCACACGTGCCAGCCGGCGCCGTCGCGTGCGCCCTTGCCGATCTCCTCGAGCACGTCGACGAAGTCCAGCACGGTCGTGCGGCCGTCGTCCTCGGCGCGCAGCTCGAAGCGGAGGACGTCGTCGCCCCACGTGAACTCCAGGGCCGCGGGCGGCTGGAACACGAGCATCTCGCCCTTCATGTCGGGCGCCTCGTTCTTGCGGAAGACGTGGGTCAACGTCGCCCCCTCGGCTCGCTCCCCCTCGATGTCGTTGGGGAACCACTCCTTCAGGTGCTCTGGCTCCGTCAGCGCCCGCCAAACCTTGTCGGGCGGGTGCGGCAGCCGGCGCTCAAAGTGCAGTTGCCAGCGGTCGCCGACTTGTTCGAGGCGTCCTTCTCTCATTAGTCCTCCATCTCGTCGAGGCGGCGCTCGAGGTCGTCGAGTCGGGCCGACCACATGCGCCGGTACGGCGCCAGCCAGCTGTCGAGGTCGCGCAGCGGTCCCGGGTTCACCCGGTACAGCCGGCGCTGGGCGTCGGTGCGGACTTCCACTAGGCCGGCCTCGCGAAGGATCCGCAGGTGCTTCGACACCGCCGGTTGGCTGAGCTCGAGTGCGTCCACCAGGTCGTTGACCGGCCGCTCCTGCTCGCGCACCAGATCGAGGATCCGCCGCCGGTTGGGCTCAGCCAGCACCTCGAACACCACCGCCATGGCGGCGAGTATTACTGTCTAGCTATATAACTGTCAAGCAATCTTCATTCTTGAGGGTGGATGTCCGCCCGATAGGACCGTTATCCACCCTCAGAATGCGGCTTGTGGCCGACGATGGCGACCAGGCCGTCCGGGAACGTCTCGTCGTCGAAAGCCGTCCTCGCCTCCGCCTCTACCCCGTGTTCGGCGAGCAGGGGCGGGACCTTCGACGTGTCGATCAGCGTGTTCCAGTGGGTCTCGTCGTCTCGGCGCCAGGTGCCGTCGTCGTTGCGGACGAAGCACGCCATCTTGCGGGCGAAGCGGTCGGGCGACGGGTACTCGTACTCCAGCACGATCGCCCAGTCGTCGCCGACGCGGCCCGAGGGCGGGGCGTGGCCGCGGATCTCACCCCACTTCAGGTCCTCCATGTCGATGGCGTAGACGCCGCCGGGGTTGAGGGCGTCGGCCGCGTTGGTCAGGGCGCGCAGCACGGCCGCCTCGTCGTCGAGATAGCTGACCGGGTGGCCGATCGAGACGACGGCGTCGCACGCCGGCATCGGGTCGTCGGGCATCACCAGCACCCGGATCTCCTCGGCGCCCGGTGCGGTCTCGCGCGCCAGGTCGAGCATCGCCGGCGACGCGTCGGTCGCGACGACGCGATGGCCGGCGTCAACGAGGTACTTCGTCAGCAGCCCGCTGCCGCACCCGAGCTCGAGCACGAGCCCCTTGCGTTCGAGCACCGGCTCGAGGAGCTTGAGGATGCCGGGCGCGCACATGTCGGCGTGGAACCCGAACCCGAGGTGGTGGACGAGCGCGAGATCGTCCCGGTAGTACGCCGAGTCAGGACTCACGCCCGAAAGCTAGGGCCGCAGGTGGAGGATGTGGGCCGGGTTCTCGGGTGGGAGGCGCACGTAGGGCGACGGGCCCTGCCAGACGAACGTCTCGCCGCTCAGTTCGTCGTGGGCCTCGTAGGGCGTGTCGAGCGGGAGGCCGAGTCGCTCGAGATCGATCCAGAGCGTGTCCTCGTGGGTGGCGAAGGGATCCAGGTTGACGACCACGAGCACGACGTCGGCACCATCGTGAGAGACCTTCGAGTAGGCGAAGATCTGTTCGTTGTCCGAGTGCTCGAAGGCGATGTTCGACAGCTCCGCGAACGCCGGGTGGCGGCGCCGGATGTCGTTGACACGCTGCACGAACGGCGCCAGCGAGTTCGGCGACGACCAGTCGCGGTGCTTGATCTCGTACTTCTCGGAGAAGCGGTACTCCTCGTTGAACTCCGACGCCGGCTCGTTCTCGCCCAGCTCGTAGCCGCTATAGATGCCGTATGACGGCGACAGCGTGGCGGCGAGCACGAGCCGCTGCTTGAAGGCACCGATGTGCCCGTGGCGCAGCGGACCGCTCAGGATGTCGGGCGTGTTCGGCCAGAAGTTCGGGCGCATGTAGTCGGCCAGCGGCCCGTACGCCAGCTCGTCGACGTACTCGCGGAGCTCGCCCTTGTGGGTGCGCCACGTGAAGTAGGTGTAGCTCTGGCTGAACCCGACCTCGGCGAGACGGGCCATCAGCGCCGGCCGGGTGAAGGCCTCGGAGAGGAAGAGCACGTCGGGGTGCTCGGCCTGCACGAGCGGGATCATCCATTCCCACAGGGCGAACGGCTTGGTGTGCGGGTTGTCGACGCGGAAGATGCGGACGCCGCGGGAGATCCAGATGTCGAGGGTCTCCTTGCACGCGTCCCAGAGCGCCTGCCGGTCGGCCGCGTCGTCGGGCCAAAGGTTCAGCGGGTAGATGTCCTGGTACTTCTTGGGCGGGTTCTCGGCGTACTTGATGCTGCCGTCGGGCCGGTGGTGGAACCACTCGGGATGCTCCGTGACCCACGGGTGGTCGGGCGAGCACTGCAGGGCGTAGTCGAGCGCCACCTCCAGGCCCAGCCGCTCCGCCTCGGCCACGAAAGCCCGGAAGTCGTCGACGGTGCCGAGCGACGGCTCGATCGCCGTGTGGCCGCCGTCCGGCGAGCCGATCGCCCACGGACTGCCGACATCGTCGGGCCCGGCGTCGAGGGTGTTGTTGCGGCCCTTGCGCGCCGTACGCCCGATGGGGTGGATCGGCGGGAGGTACACGACGGCGAAGCCCATGTCGGCGACGTCGGCCAGCCGCTCGGCCGCGCCCGACAGCCCGCCGTAGGACCGCGGGAAGAGCTCGTACCACGCTCCAACC
>JAFAUA010000133.1 GCA_019243595.1 Acidimicrobiia bacterium | reverse complement strand
CGCGGCCACATCCGCGCGTCGTGCCGACGCCTTACCCGCGAGCCCCCGGGCGCGGGCGGTTCCAATGCAGACTGCGTTTGACTGGCACTTCCGGTTTGCTCCACGGCTTTGGTGACGACTTCGAGCACGAGCGCCTCTAACGGCAACGCGCCGGGATGTAACGCCCAGCGCAACATTCGCTAGTCCGTCCCCGTGAGAAAGTTCCTCATCAGGCTCTCTGCCAGCGCGCTCGTGATCGCGCTAGGGACTGCGTGCAGCTCCTCGCCCAAGCACGCGGCGACGCGATCAACGAGCTCGACCGCCAGCACGGCTGCGGCGGCCACTTCTCCGGCTGGGGCGACGACCTCTACGGCTCCAGACGTTCCCCTCTGCAACCTCGGGGTGCTTCACACGAACGTTGTGACGACTAAGCAACCGCTGCCCGCCGGACACCATTTGCTTTTCTTCGCCTTCACGAATGTCGGCCCGGGCGGTACGTGTTCCTTGCAGGGTTACCCGGGGGTCCAGTTCCGAAGAAACGACACCGATACCGGCCCGATGCCCTTCACCCTCGTCGATCACGGAGGCGTCGTCATCACCTCGAACCCACCGAGCAAGGTCCTGGTGAAGGTGGGTCAGACAGTGTTCGCGGCGATCGACAAGCAGGACTGCGTCAAGGGAAACAACGGGCTCGGCCCCCTCGTTCGAGTCACGGTCCCAGGAAACCCGACAATCACCGAGCTCAATGTTCCGGGGGACTTCACAGTGACGTTGTGTGATTCCGGCGATCCCGGGAACACAGTCGACGTCTCGCCGTTCGTTCCTACGGGGCGCGACGCGGTAGTCGTGCGCTGAGCGCGCGGTCTGTCGGGGTCGGCTTCTTCCTCAGACGACCGTGAGCGTGACTGTCCGCGCATGATCGGTGAGTCGCCCGGCGGCCGTCAGCTGTGCCGCCAGGACGGCCACGCCAAGCCCGTGGCCTCGTGGCGCCGACCCGAGCACCGCTCCGGTACTGCCGGGCCTGCGGCCCGTGCCGGGGCTGACGACGGGGCCGGCGTCGACCTGCTGCGCGTAGGCCGTGCCGTCCGAGTCAGTGAATGCCGGCGTCGCTTGGTGCACGGAGGGGTTCCAGCCGAGCCGGGTGCTCGGATCGCCCGAGGACACCGAGACCGACACAGTCCAACCCGGATCGTCGGCTCGAGTGTCGGTGACGGTCAGCTCGAGTTTGCCACCCGCGCTAATTGAGGGGTCGCTGACGACGATCTGTCCTTCGGGGCGCTCGGCGGTGACGGTCTGGCCGGCCGACTGCTGTGGCGTCGTCGTCGTCTCGGCGGATGCAACCGCTGCCCGTCCGGCGACGAGGGCGATGGCGGCGATCGCCGCTGCTGTGATGTGAGTCCAGAATCGGGACACCGTTGTCCCTCCCAGCGGTCAGAAGTCCTGACCCACGGGGACAACGAGTGCGTCCATTCGGTAGCCCGGCTGCCCTGGGGATTGAGTCCCGGTAGGCCCGCAGCTTTGCGTCGTCCGGATTTCTCCGGAGTTGCCCTTTCGTGGGTTCTGTCGCTACTGGCTTCGGCGCGACCGATGTCCGACTTGAGCGCGTCGGGCAGACAGCGCGATACGCGGAAAGACCGCGCCCGGGCGTTACCTCGGCGTTACTCGGGGTTCCGCGTCAGCGGTAGTGCAGTTGCCGCCGAGCACGCAACGCGGGCGCCTGGCCGGCCAAGTGGAGGTGCTCGGCGCAGAGTGGGAAGTGGTTGAGGGCCCCTGGGCGGCCGACGTAGACCTCTCGGCGTCCATGGCTACCGACTTGCACGTAGCCGACCGCGGTCCGGCCGCAGGCCGAGACCCGACAGCACTCGTCCGTGATCCCCACACTCATCGTGCACCCCTCATGCCCCCATCGCGCACAGAGAGCGATCGGATTCGCCGCCTCCATGCCCCTCCGCCCACTGACGGTAGTCCCGAGAAGGATCGATTGAGTGAAGGAATGTTGACGATTGAATGAACTCGATTGACGGCGCCGTGTGACTTAGGTCGTAACCCGGATTGCCCATACACAGTTCGTCGTCACCGAGAGGTAGCGCTCGCCCGTGCTCGTGTAGGCCACGACCGAGCTTCCCTTGGCGCCCTGCTGGTCGATGCCGCCGTCCTTGCTCGGTCCGCCGCCGCCGTCGAAGACGGTGATGTTGAAGGCCCCCGTCCCGCCCTGGCCCGTGCAGTCGTAGGCCCAGCCCAGGATCCACCGC
>JAFAUA010000117.1 GCA_019243595.1 Acidimicrobiia bacterium | reverse complement strand
GACACCGGCGCCGAGCGCGTCGCCGTGGCCTGCCCCTACTGCTACATCATGATCGACGACGGCGTGAAGGAACACGGCCGCGACGACGTCGTGGTGCAGGACATCTCCATGCATCTGCTCGACGCCATCGAGCGGGGCGAGGAGCAGGGCGGGGGCCGGTCGCTGCCGGTCGCCCACGAGGGCACCGAGCTGCACACGCCCACCAGCTAGCGGACTAGCGCTTGTCGCGGAAGTTCTCGAAGTACCGACTGGGCGTCGGGCCCCGCTGGCCCTGGTACTTCGAGCCGACACCCTTTGACCCGTAGGGCTGGTCGGCCGCCGTCGTCATCTTCAGGAACGAGATCTGGCCGATCTTCATCCCCGGATAGAGGGTGATCGGCAGGTTGGCGACGTTCGACAGCTCGAGGGTCAGGTGCCCGTCCCAACCGGCGTCGACGAATCCGGCGGTGCTGTGGATGAGGAGCCCGAGGCGGCCGAGGCTCGACTTGCCCTCCAACCGGGCCACCAAGTCGTCGGGCAGCGCCACCCGCTCGGCGGTGGACCCGAGGACGAACTCGCCCGGGTGGAGGATGAAGCGATCCTCTTCCTTGATCTCGACGAGCTCGGTGAGCTCCTCCTGGTCCTCCTTCACATCGATGAGTCCCATCGTGTGGTTCAGAAACACCCGAAAGAAGCGATCGATGTGCAGGTCGACCGACGACGGCTGGATCGACGACTCGTCGAGCGGATCGATAACGATGCGGCCTGCGGCGAGCTCTTCGCGGATCGACCGGTCGGAGAGGATCACGAGGGCGGACCCTACTCAGAGGAGCGCTGCGGCCAGGTCGTCCAGGGCCTTGAGGAGGCCGTCACGGTCGAAGGCGAAGGCGACGACGTTGACCCGGTCGACACCCAGCTCCTCGTACCGCTTCAGGTCGTCGCGGTCGATCGGCTTGAAGTAGGGGCAGATCGTCACGGTGAAGTCGTCCCGGCGCCGGCCTTCGGCCGACAGGGCCTTGTCGAGGCGCTCCAAGGCGTCGACGGTTTCGTCGGGCGTCCGGTTGAAGCCGTACCACCCCTGTCCGAGTCGGGCCGCGCGGCGCAGGGCGGCGTCGCTCTCGCCGCCGACGTGGATCGGCGGGTGCGGCTGCTGGACGGGCTTGGGATACAGCCGCGACGGCGGGAGCGTGTACAGCTCGCCATCGAACGACGCCGTCTCCTCGGTCCAGAGGCGCTTCATCACCTCGAGGTGCTCGTCCGCCCGCTGACCCCGCCGCTCGAAGGGAACGTTCAGGGCGTCGAACTCCTCACGCAGCCATCCGATGCCGACGCCGAAATCGACCCTGCCGCCGGAGATCACATCGACGTCCACGACCTGCTTCGCCGTGTACACCGGATTGCGCTGGGACACGAGGCAGATGCCGGTGCCCAGGCGCAGCGTTTTGGTGGTAGTAGCGATGGCCGCGAGTGCCGTCATCGGCTCGAGCAGACCCACGTCGCCGCCCGCCGGGAACCGTCCGGTGTCGGCGTAGGGGTACTTGCTGTCGTAGTCGTCGAACATCACGACGTGCTCGGCGACCCACACCGACTCGAAGCCCCGTTCCTCCAAGGCCGGCCCGAGGGCGGTCATGAACTCGGGATTCACATTGAGCGTGCCCAGCGGCACGAAGGCACCGATTTTCATGCCGACATACTGGCCGCGGTTACGTGCTGAGGTAGTGCTGCAGGGCCTCGAGGCGGCCGTCCCAGTCGTGGGCGAGCGCGGCGAGGAACTGCTGGGCGAGCTGCACGGGTGCCGAGCGCAGCCGGTAACGCACCCGCCGGCGCTCGCCGGGCTCGGGGGTGACCAGGCCGGCGTCGGCCATGAGGGCGAGGTGCTTCGCGATCGCCTGGCGGGTGATCGGCAGCCGAGCGGCGAGATCGGTGGCCGTGGACGGGCCGTCGCTGGCGAGGGCGGCGAGAATGCTGCGGCGGGTCGGGTCGGCGAGAGCGACGAAAACCTGCTCGGCGACGGCCTCGATGTCAGGAGCCATCGACGTGCTCCACGAGCTCGGCCAGCTCTCGTGTCCAGCCGTCGCTGTGGGAGTCGTAGGTCTCGCGTCGCGTGTCGACGGGAAGCTGCGCGAAGCCGGTCTCGACGAGGCGCAGCAGCGTGCCGTCGCCGTCGGGCTCGAGAGTGAACTCGACGTAGGTGCAGCGGGGATCATCCTCTGGGAGGTCGGGCAGTCGCCACGTGTACGCGAACACCGCGGGTTCCTCGACCCGCTCGACGCGCATGTCGACGGTCGTGCCGCCCGCGAAGGTCATCGTGGCCGCGCCGCCGGGACGCAGGTCGATGCTTGCCCGCTCGCCGAACCACGCGCTCAGACCCTCTGCGGTCGTGAGCGCCTGCCACACCTCACGCGGCGGGCGCGTGAGGGTGACAGTGCGTTCGATGCGATCGGGAAACGCCATGGCTTCAGCCGTTCTCCTCAGCGGCGCGGCGGGCCAGGTCCCGGGGGCTGCGGTTGGGAGCGCCGGGGCCGCCCTCGGCCAGCTCGCGCAGGCTGGTGCCGACGAAGTGATTCCAGCTGCGGCTGCACATGTCAATGCATTCGAGCTCGTCGTTGAGGCCTCGGTGCTCGAAGGTGAGCTCGCAGGAGCCGTCATCGAGCGGCGTGATCGTGAATGTCGGCTGCGTGCCGACCCAATCCGGCATGAAGGTGCATTCGATCACGGTCCACCGGACGGTCGTCGGACGCGTGGCCTCGTCGACCCGGACGAGGAGCGGCGGCTGGTCGGCCACCATCGGGAACCGCAGCTCGCCTCCGGCGTGGCCCGAGCCCGTCACCGGACTCCACCAGGCGGCGAGGGACTCGGTCGTTGTGACGGCGTCGAACACGACGTCGGCGGGGCCGTTGATCCGTACGGTCGTGCGGTAGTCGGTACTGATGGGCATTGACGTCTCCTCCGGGCATGCGGACTATAGCAACTTGTTGGTTGCTACTTTATGGCAACCCTTAGGTTGCGTCAAGTGCCCGTTGGTACCGATGCCGTTTCTGGCTCCCTGACCGACGGGCCCTTCCGCTCCTTCACCTGCCAGAGGGCCTATCCCACGACCATGGAGTCAGCGACGTTCCACACGACCACCGCCGCCAGCTGATGGCATCAGACCCGGTGGGCCTGGATGACAACCTCGACGGCATGAACGTCGACCTGGGTCGTGTCCCACGCGGTAGGGCTCGGGTTGTAGGGCGCGCTGCTCATCGTGGCGTGGAGGTCGATCTCCTTCGGCAGCTTGGACCAGTTGCCGCCGACGGCCGAGGTGAGGTCGATGGTGACGGGACGGCCGATGGCTTCGAAGTCGGTGTGCCCGGCGTCGTAGGCCTGAGCGCCGTCGACCGAGACCACCACGTTGCCGTCGGTGCCCGCGTACTGCCGGTGCATTCGGGCGTAAAGCCGGATCTCGACGTGATCGATCGCCAGCCCGGCGCCGGTCGGGGACTGATACGTCAGCTTCAGGGTGGAGTCCAAGGCGGCGTTGTAGGTGCCGGTGACCGCGTAGTAGTCGGGATGGGAACCGTTCGTGCCGAGCGCTCCGTCAGGCTGGAACCACCACCACGTCGGCGTCCCCGAAGCCGTCGAGGCGCCGTACTGGGGCCGGATGACGAGCGAACGGGCGGACGAGGCGCCGGGCTGCCAGTAAGGCGCGCCGTACTGATAGGCGCCGGCGTCGGGCGGTGCGTCGGTGGCGCCGTCGGTCCCGCCGCTGGCGACCGTTCCGATCCCCCGCGCCGGGGAGCCACTCGTGAGACGGAAGTCCCTGGCCGCCTGGTCGACGTAGGCGGGATCGGCGGGGGGCTGCAGGTTGCTTGCAGGGATAGCGATGGTCGGGTCGGAGTTCTTGATGACCACCTCGCCGATGTTGTTGGCGATGTCGGTACCAGGCGCGGGGCTGAAGTCGGAGACCCAGACGCCGCCGTCGTTGTTGTAGACCCGGTTGTTAGTTCCCCCGTCGGCGACGAGTCCGACGGTCAGGTGATTGTTTCCCCATCCGACGTTGGAGGCGATTAGCTGGTTGGAAGCTCCACCGTCGACATAGATCCCGATGTCCACGCTGGCGGGCGTGTTGGCCATGTCCTGGGGATCGTGCACCCAGTTGTGGTCGATCGACGATCCGCTGAAGTCGATCTGGCAGCAGATATAGATGCCGCCGAAGTCCTGCTCAAGGCGTCCGTAGCCGTAGAGGTCGTTGTACGAGATCCGGTTGTTCGGCATCGCGAGCGTCCCGTTGTTCAGGAACGTCGCCTCGATCGCACCCCGGCCCATGCTGTAGATGGTGTTGCTGCTGATGGTCTGGTCGTGGCCGAACATGAACACGCCGGCGGGGCGTCCACCTGATGAGTCGACGTCATGAATCACGTTGTTGGTGACCGTGTTGTGGTCGCCCAGCATGACCACACCGTTGCCGGCGCTGTCGGAAATGGTGCTGTCCCGCACGGTGTTGTTCGTTCCCCGCAGGATGATCCCCGTCGTCGTAAGGCCGGCCTCCTGCGAGTCGCAGCCGCGGCCATAGCCAACCCTTGGGTCGGCATCGGGCACGAAGTCCATGAAGTGCGAGGGATAGCGGACGGTCAGCGCTGCGAGGACGTCTCGCTGGCTCGCGTCGCCGGTGCGGATTGTCGTGCCGAAGAGGTTGAGTCCGGTGACCGTTGTGTCACTGGCGCTGGCGAGGTCGAAGCCGTACAGGCGCTGCTTGACGGTCACAGCGCCCGCCGCCGGCATCCTGCCGTCGGGCGGACTGAAGTACAGGGTCTGGGAGGCCCGGTCGTAGAACCACTCGCGCGGCGCGTTCAGCTCGGAGAGCTTCCCGTAGAGGAAGTAGTGGGTCCAGTTGGCGACAACGTTGCTGCACGCGCTGTTCTGGGCGGCGGGAGCGCCATACCAGCCCGAGAGGTTGATGGTGCCGGGCGCCGACGTGCCCACGGTGCCAGTAACCGCCCAGTCGGTGGTCTGGACGTAGGCGTGGGCACCGGCCCAGTATCCGGCCGGTTGGGTCAGCGTTGGGTCAGCGATGCTTTTGCCCGTCGACCCGTCGCGCGCGAGTTGCATGGTCGGCTCGAGCGGATCGGGCGCGGGGTCGGGAAACGCGGCCTCGCTCATTGCCTGGTCACCGTCGTAGAGCTGCGGCTCGGTGACCGACGGTGAAATGGCGACGTGGGTCTTGAAAACGCGCCCGGCGCGAACGGCAGACGCGAACGGCGACCCGGCGATGAACTGGTCGTTCGCGGCGAGGGCGGTGACGTCGGGAGCGGCCACGCGGGCCCAGCCCTTGATCTGATCGGAGCCGTCGACGCGCACGGTGCCCGGCGTCTGGGCGCGGTACGTGATCGGGCTGCCGGCTGTACCGGACCGCGCCGGCTTCACCGTCTCGTGGTAGGTGCCGGGCCGGATGACGCACGTGTCGCCGGGGTTGGCGACGTCGGCACACCGTTGGATGTGGAGGAAGGGGTGCCCGCTGTCACCGGCCGCTGTGTCCCTGCCTGTAGGCGCGACGTAGTACGTCGCCGCGGTGGACGGCGCCCCCGGAGGGCCGACAGCAGCCTGCGCCGTGGAGGCGGCCGCGAATACGGCTAAGACCACCACGGTCAAGGCCACGCTCAGATTCCTGGGACCGGTGGCGGCAGCGTCGCGGCCCTCGACCTGCTTCGCCATCGATACCGGGCCGCCTTTCCGAATTGTGCTTCTGGGCCCAGGTGGGTCAAAAGCGCTTGACGAGGCGAATGCTGCATCGGCACAGACCCGTGCGGCAATGACCAATTTGACCTAGTCACCGCGATATCGGCCGATTGGCTGATGATGCGGGAGTGAGGTGATGACGACGACGTCGTCGCACGCCCTTCCGCCGCTGCCATACGCTGTCCGCCCTGGAGACGGAGCGATCGTTTCGCACCAGCAGCCGCGCCGTCCCCTTCGCGGGCGTAGTTCAGAGGCAGAACATCAGCTTCCCAAGCTGAGAACGCGAGTTTGATTCTCGTCGCCCGCTCTCGACAAAACCGCTGGTCAGGGGCCCACGAGGGCTTCCGATG
>JAFAUA010000299.1 GCA_019243595.1 Acidimicrobiia bacterium | reverse complement strand
GTCGGGCACACGACCGGGGACGTGCCCGGCGCGGCGCCGCTGCCGTGGCAGGTGTGGCACGCCATCTCGCTGGTGAGGTTGACCGTTGTCTGTACGCCGTTGACGGCGTCGAGGAACGACAGGTTCAGCTCGGTCTCGAGGTCGTCGCCCCGGCGAGGACCAACCTGCTGGCCGCGCCGACCGCGGCCACCACCGCCTCCGAAGAGGTTGCCGAACAGATCGCCGAGGCCACCGAGGTCGCCCAGGTCCTCTGTCGTGAAGGTGAAGCCACCGCCGGGCCCGCCGGCGCCGAAGCCACCCGCGCCCGGACCCGGTCCGAACCCACCGGCCATGGGGCCGAGCCGGCGAACCTCGTCGTAGGCCTTGCGCTTCTCGTCGTCGGAGAGGACGTCGTAGGCCGAGGAGATCTCCTTGAACGTCTCCTCGTGGCCGGGATTGGAGTCGGGATGATGCTCCTTGGCCAGCTTCCGGTAGGCGCGCCGGATCTCCTTGTCGGTTGCCGTCTCCGGCACACCGAGGACCTTGTAGTAATCCTTCTCGAACCACTCGCGCTGGGGTTGCGCGGCCATGCGCCTATCCCTTGACCTTCACCATGGCCGGCCTCAACAGCTTCCCCTTGAAGCGATAGCCCGTCCTCATGACTTCGGACACAACAGGACCGTCGTCGCCCTCTTCGTGCGCGACTGCTTCTGAGTCGTTGGGGTCGAACGGCTTGCCGAGCGGCTCGATGCGCTCCAAGCCCTCCTTCTCGAGGGCGGCCATGAGCTGGCCCTGCACCTGGTCGAGCCCGTCGCCGCCGTGCTTCAAGGCGAGATCGAAGGTGTCGAGCACAGGCAAGAGCTTCTCGACCAAACCTTCGGCGGCGCGCTCGAGGTGCTCGGTCTGCTGCTTGAGCACCCGCTTTTTGTAGTTCTCGAAATCCGCCTGCAACCGCTTCAGCGCGTCGAGATAGTCATCGCGCTCGCGCGCCAGACGAGCAACGTCGAGATCCTGTTCAACCGCAGCTTCAGCCTGCTCGACATCGCCGGCAGGCGATGGAGGAGTCGACGGGTGGCCCGTGGGGGATGGGCCCGCCGCCGTCGGGCCCCCGTTAGGGGTGGCGGCGGCGGGAGGGGTCCCCGGAGGGACAGGACCCGTCGACTCCGGACGGGCGCGGTCAGTCACTGCTACGCCCCCTGCTCGTCGACGATCTCCGCGTCGACGACTTCGTCGTCATTCGGCTGGGACGCACCGGCCCCATCAGGCCCAGCACCCCCCGCGGCCTGCTGCTCGGCCGCTGACTGCTCGTAGAGCTTCTGGGCGAAGGTCTGGCTGGCGCTCATGAGCGCCTCGGTACCGGACTTGATGGCGTCGATGTCGGAGCCGCCGAGGGCGTCCTTCAGTGTCTTGAGGGCGCTCTCCACGCGGTCCTTCTCGTCGCCGGCGATCTTGTCGCCCTGCTCCTTGAGCAGCTTCTCGGTCTGGTACACGAGGGTGTCGGCCTGGTTGCGGACCTCGGCCTCGTCGCGACGGCGGCGATCCTCCTCGGCGTGGGCCTCGGCGTCGCGCACCATCTGGTCGATGTCGTCCTTGCCGAGCGCTGACTGCCCGGTGATCGTCATCGACTGCTCCTTGCCCGTGGCCTTGTCCTTGGCGGCCACGTGCACGATGCCGTTGGCGTCGATGTCGAAGGTGACCTCGATCTGGGGCACGCCGCGCGGGGCGGGCGGCAGATCGACGAGCTGGAACTTGCCGAGCGTCTTGTTGAACGACGCCATCTCGCGCTCGCCCTGCAGCACGTGGATCTCGACCGACGGCTGCATGTCCTCGGCGGTCGTGAAGATCTCACTGCGCCGCGTCGGAATCGTGGTGTTGCGCTCGATGAGCTTGGTCATGATCCCGCCCTTGGTCTCGATGCCAAGCGACAGCGGGGTCACGTCGAGAAGCAGGACGTCCTTGACGTCGCCCTTGAGCACGCCGGCCTGAACGGCGGCGCCGATGGCAACGACCTCGTCGGGGTTGACGCCCTTGTGAGCCTCCTTGCCGGAGAGGCTCTGGACCAGGTCCTGGATGGCGGGCATGCGGGTGGACCCACCCACGAGGATGACGTGGTCGAGGTCGCCCTTGGAGAGCCCGGCGTCCTTGATGGCCTGCTCGAACGGGCCCTTGCAGGCCTCGGCCAGGTCAGCGGTGAGCTCCTGGAACTTGGCCCGCGTGAGCTTGTAGTCGAGGTGCAATGGACCCTCGTTGGTGGCCGTGATGAACGGCAGGTTGACGGTGGTCTCCTGCACGGCCGAGAGCTCGATCTTGGCCTTCTCGGCGGCCTCCTTGAGGCGCTGCAGGGCCATCTTGTCGGCGCCCAGATCGACGCCGTGGTCGTTCTTGAAGCTCTGGACGAGCCAGTCGATGACGCGCTGGTCCCAGTCGTCGCCGCCGAGGTGGGTGTTGCCCGATGTCGACTTCACCTCGAACACGCCCTCGCCGATCTCCAGCACCGACACGTCGAACGTGCCGCCGCCGAGGTCGAAGACGAGGATGGTCTGGTCGCCACCCTCCTTGTCGAGGCCGTACGCCAACGCAGCCGCGGTGGGCTCGTTGATGATGCGCAGCACCTCGAGGCCGGCGATCTGGCCCGCCTCCTTGGTGGCCTGACGCTGAGCGTCGTCGAAGTAGGCGGGGACGGTGATGACGGCCTGGGTGACGGTGTCGCCCAGGTAGCTCTCGGCGTCCCGCTTCAGCTTCTGCAGGATGCGGGCGCTGATCTCCTGCGCCGTGTACTTCTTGCCGTCGATCTCGACGTTCCAACTGGTGCCCATGTGGCGCTTCACGGAACGGATCGTGCGGTCGGGGTTGGTGATGGCCTGACGCTTGGCGACCTCCCCGACCAGCACCTCGCCGGCCTTGGAGAAGCCGACCACGCTGGGCGTGGTCCGGGCTCCTTCGGCGTTGGGGATGACGGTGGGCTCCCCCGCCTCGAGGACCGAGACGACGGAGTTGGTGGTGCCGAGGTCGATGCCAACGGCCTTGGGCATGGTGTTCTTCCTCCGAACCTGTATGCGATCTGAAGACTCTAAAAACTTGAGTCCGATGGTATCAAGGCGACTGCGAGAGGCATTATTCCTGGTGAGCGCCGTAATCTCCCGCCCATGACCGGACCGGGCCTGGCCGCTCGCGTGGCCTCCCACCCGCTCTGGTACCACACGATGGAGCTGGCGCCGGGGGTCGTCACCCCCGGGTGGTTCGACCTCCGCGAGGCCGTCGAACGCCTCCCTTGGCCTGACGTCACCGGGCGCCGCTGCCTCGACATCGGGACGTGGGACGGCTTCCTGGCCTTCGAGCTCGAACGGCGAGGCGCCAGCGAGGTCGTCGCCACCGACATCGCGGGCCCGGCCGACTGGGACCACCTCCCCCGCCAGCGGGCCGACGCCGTCGCCTACCTCGAGCAGGAGGCCGGGACCCAGGGTGGTGGGTTCGCCATCGCCGCCGAGGCCCTGGGGTCCAAGGTCGAACGCCGGGTGATCAACATCTACGACCTGAGCCCCGAACGCATGGGGACGTTCGACGTGGTCGTGTGCGGCGCCCTCCTGCTGCACCTGCGCAGCCCGTTCGACGCCCTCGCCGCCGTCCGCGGCGTGTGCCGCGGCGCCTTTCTCTCCTCCGAGCAGATCGATCCCCAGCTGTCGGTGCTATCACGGCGGCGACCGGCGCTGTTCGTCGAGGGCACCGACGGCCGCTGGACCATCCCGAACGCCGCCGGCCACGCACGGATGCTCGAGATCGCGGGCTTCGACGTGCAGCAACGCACGACGTTCAGCGTCCCCTTCGGGGCCGGGCACCCGCCGACGGCGACGACACCTCGGGCGCTCGGGCGCCGTCTGGTCCGGCGGCTGGCGTCCGGCGGCAGCGGGGTGTCGTACTCGGGTGTGCTCTGCCGCCCGGCGATCGAGGGGCGCGACCGCTAGGCGCCGTACTTGGCCAGCCGCCCGGCGGCGGCCAGGGCGATCGGCATCAGGTCCTTCGTCGGACGGAGTCCGAGCATCCCCGCCGCGCACCACCGCTCGCCGAAGCGCTCAGTCGCATCGCGTCCCACGCGCTCGCCCCACATCAGCGCGGGGACCGGGTGCCACGAGTGGGCGGCCATCTGGCTCGGCGTCGCATGGTCGCCGGTGACGACGATGACGTCGGGGCCGAGCTGGACGATGGCCGGGATGGCCGCGTCGAGGGCCTCGACGGCGGCCACCTTGCGGTCGAAGTCGCCGTCCTCGCCGGCCGAGTCCGTGTACTTGTGGTGGAGGAAGAAGTAATCGAAGCGGTCCCAGTGCTCTTCGAGCTGGGCGACCTGGCCGTCGAGGTCCTCTGCCTTCGGCAGCACCTCCATGCCGACCAGCCGGGCGATTCCCCGGTACATCGGATAGATGGCGACGGCCGCGGGCGTGACGCCGTAGCGCTGCTGCATCGACGGCAGCTCGCGGTGGGAGTCGAAGCCGCGAAGGAGCAGGGCGTTGGCCTTGTTCTCATCGGCGAGCAACCCCCGGACCTGGCCGTCGAGCTCGGCGACAACCTCGGCGGTGCGCTTGGCGTCGGGGACCTTGGGCTCGGGCGCGAGCGGCGGGACACCGGTCGCTTGCGGATCGGTGTCGGTGACCCGGGCGTCGAGGCCCTCGCCGCGCAGCACCACGAGCACGCGGTGCTGGGCCTCGGGCACGAGCAGCACGTCGACGCCGTCGATGTCGACGCCCGTGCGCAGCTTCTCGACGACGGCGGCCGCTTCGTCGTCGGGGATGCGGCCGGCGCGGCGGTCGGTGATGTTGCCGGCCTTGTCGAGCGTGGCCAGGTTGCCGCGGGCCGCCACGTCGCCAGGCTTGAGCTCCACGTCGAGCCCCGCGGCACTCAGGGCGCCCCGGCCGAGCTCGTACTCGAGCGGGTCGTAGCCAAACAGACCCAGGTGGCCGGGACCCGAGCCGGGCGTGATGCCGGGGCCGACAGGTTCGACGAGGCCCGTCGATCCCTGCGTCGCCAGGTCGTCGAGGTTCGGCGTCCTCGCCTCCTCGAGCTCGCTGCCGCGTGCCGCCGTGGCGTAGCCACCGAGCCCGTCCATCACGACGAGAACGATGCGCGTGTCGGCCGGCTGAACGAGAGTCGAAAGATCAAGGCCTCCCATGAGCACGAGCCTACGGCCGCGGGTTACATTCCCCTCATGCCGATGCGGAAGAAGGATCAGTATCTCGACCACCTCGCCAAGGTGCCGCTGTTTTCGGCGTGCTCGAAGAAGGAGCTGCAGACGATCGCCCGGGCAGCCGACGACGTCGAAGTGCCGGCGGGCAAGGTCCTCGTCGAGGAAGGCAAGCCCGGCCACGAGTTCTTCCTGATCATCAACGGGACCGCCTCGGTGAAGCGCGGCAAGAAGGAGATCGTCAAGCTCGGCCCCGGGCAGTACTTCGGCGAGCTGGCGCTTCTCGACCGCGGACCCCGCTCGGCGTCGGTCGTCGCCAAGGACGACATGGAACTGCTCGTCCTCGGCCAGCGCGAGTTCGCCGGCGTCATCGACGAGGTGCCGACGCTCGCCCACAAGCTGCTGACGTCGATGGCCCAGCGCCTGCGCGAGGCAGACGCCAAGGCCTACTCGCACTAGGGACCGGGCGCGAACGGCTCCGCGAGGAGCCACACGTGGGGAACGCCGACGCGGAACATGGCGCGGCGGGGGACGTTGCGCCACCCCGGCAACTGCGCCGGCCACCGGGGACCGGCGCCGAAGCGCTCCAGGAACGGTCGGCCGGTCGCGACGACGGTCCAGCCGGCTGACTCGACCTGGCGGCGCAGGCCGGCGATGTTCGGGTAGTTCCAGAACGGCTGGCGACCCTCGAAGAGCTCAACGACAGGCGTCGAGGGATACAGCAAAGTCTTGGAGACGCAGAACACGGCACAGACGAGCAGCTGGCCGTGCACGACCCGCCGTACGGCGGCCAGCGCGCCGACGGGGTCCCGCAAGTGGTGCAGGAGGGTCCCGAAGAAGGCGAAGTCGAAGGTGCCGACGCGTTCGGGCGCCAGGTCGTAGACCGAGATCTCGGCCCGTTCGACCGCCGAGCCCAGGGCCTCCTGGGCCACGGTGAAGGCGCCCCGACGGCGGGCGAGCTCCTCGCGGGCCTCGGGGCTGAACGGCGGCACGGCGACCGGCCAGTCGAGCTCGGACAGGTCGGCGACATCGATTGCCGTCACCGACGCGGCGCCCCGCCGTTCCATCTCGAAGGCCCAGAAGCCGTCGTGGGTGCCGACATCGAGACACCGCTTGCCTTCCAGGGACTCGGGAAACCGCACCTTGGCGACTGTCGGTCTGAGGTCGTACTCACCCGGCGTCACGATGCCGCCCGGCAGCTCGATGGTGTGATACCAGGGGACTGCCGCCACCCGCGCCCGCAGACCGTCGTCGGAAGCACCCTCGGACATCGGACCGCGGAACCTACCCCGGCTAACTTCCTGAGCCGTGCGACGCCTCCGACTCAAGCCGCATCACATCGCCATCGCTCTGGGCCTCTTCTGGTTCTTGGCCCTGATCGCGTCGGACGTCATCTCCTCGATCCTCGGCTTCCAGGATCACTCCACCATCCAGCGCGAGACGTTCATCCACATCCCCTACGCCCTGCGGACGCTGTTCTACGCCACCGTGGCGATCCTCTTCTTCGCCTGCGGCTATCTCTTCTCGCTGCGCATCCGGAACTGGACGAGGGGCAAGCCCGAGAACCGCTCGACAAACGCCAAGAACTTCGAGCGCCGGGCCAAGGACCTGCGCGATGGCCTCTACATGCGCACGCTGCTGCGGGACCCGGCCGCCGGCGTTATGCACTCGCTCATCTACTTCGGGTTCATCGGGCTGTTCATCGTCACGATCATCAGCCAGATCCAAGAACAGCTGCCCGAGTCGTGGAAGTTCCTGCACGGCACGACCTACCAGGGCTACGGCGCCTTCGCCGACGCCGTCGGCGTGATGTTCACCGTCGGCGTGCTGTGGGCGATCGGCCGCCGCTACTTCGCCCCGCCCTACCGCATCCGCAGCAAGACCCGGCCCGAGGACCACGTCATCCTCGCCATGTTCCTCATGCTCCCGCTGACGGGCTTCGTCATCGAGGCCCTGCACATCTCGGCGGTCGGCCACCCGCACTGGGAGCAGTGGCGTTTCGTGGGTTACAACCTCTCGTCGCTGCTGTCGGGCGCGCACCTCGGCTGGTACCGCGCCATCTGGGTGCTGCACATCGGCCTGTTCGGCATGTTCCTGCTGCTGCTGCCGACGACAAAACTCCGCCACATGTTCACCTCACCGACGAACATGTACCTGCGCGACCGCAACCGCCCCAAGGGCGCGATGAAGCCGCTGCCCAACCTCATGGAGACCGAGCTCGAGAGCTTCGGCGCCAGCATGATCGAGGACTTCACCTGGAAGCAGCTGCTCGATACCGACGCCTGCACGATTTGCGGCCGGTGCACGAGCGTGTGCCCCGCCCACGCCACCGGCAAGCCCCTCGACCCACGCGAGATCGTGCTCAAGGTCGGCAACGTGATGGCGGCGACGGGCCCCGACGGCCAGCAGGTGTCGCCGGTGGTCGGCGAGGACCACGACCTGTCGATCAAGGCCGACTCCGTGTTCGAGCGCATCACGGCCGAGGAGCTCTGGGCGTGCACGTCGTGCAAGGCGTGCGACGAGATCTGCCCGGTCAACATCGAGATCCTCGACAAGATCCTCGACATGCGGCGCTACCTGTCGCTGATGGAGTCGAACTTCCCCACCGAGCTCGGCACCGCCTACCGGGCCATGGAGAACCAGCAGAACCCGTGGGGGATGAGCCAGGGTGAGCGGGCCGATTGGGCCGACGGCATCCCTGTCGAGGTCCCGATCGTCGACGGCAGCGGGACGTTCGAGCACGAGTTCCTCTATTGGGTGGGCTGCGCCGGGTCCTTCGACGACAAGAACAAGAAGGTCACCCAGGCGATGGCCAAGCTCATGCACCGAGCCGGCATCGACTTCGCGATCCTCGGGCCGTCCGAGCTCTGCACCGGCGACCCGGCCCGGAGGTCGGGCAACGAGTACATCTTCCAGATGCTCGCCACCCAGAACATCGAGACGCTGAACGGCCTCGGCGTACGCAAGATCGTCACCCAGTGCCCGCACTGCTTCAACACGATCAAGAACGAGTACCCGCAGCTGGGTGGCCACTACGAGGTCGTGCACCACAGCCAGTTCCTCGAGTGGCTCGTCGACACCGACAAGCTCCGCCTCGACGGCGCCAGCCTCGAGGAGCGGATCGTGTACCACGACTCCTGCTACCTCGGCCGCCACAACGACGTGTACATGGCACCCCGCAAGGTGCTCGGCAAGCTCAAGGGCATCGACATCGTCGAGGCGCCGCGCAGCGGCACCAAGGGCATGTGTTGCGGCGCCGGCGGCGCGCGCATGTGGATGGAGGAGAAGATCGGCACCAAGGTCAACACGGCGCGTTCACAGGAGCTGCTGGACACCGGCGCCGAGCGCGTCGCCGTGGCCTGCCCCTACTGCTACATCATGATCGACGACGGCGTGAAGGAACACGGCCGCGACGACGTCGTGGTGCAGGACATCTCCATGCATCTGCTCGACGCCATCGAGCGGGGCGAGGAGCAG
>JAFAUA010000260.1 GCA_019243595.1 Acidimicrobiia bacterium | reverse complement strand
GCGATGGAGGGCTACTTCGCCACCGAGGAGCAGCTGGCCGAGGCCGGGGAAGGATGGAAGTCGGTCGGCGACGTCGGTTACATCGACGACGAGGGCTACGTCTACATCTCGGACCGCAAGAAGGACATGATCATCTCGGGCGGGATGAACATCTACCCGGCGGAGATCGAGGCCGTGCTCTACCAGCACCCCGACGTGATGGATGTCGGCGTGTTCGGCATCCCCGACGACGAGTGGGGCGAGAAGGTGCACGCCGTCGTCCAGCCCAAGGCGGGCCGGACAATCGACATGCACGAGATCGAGGGCTTCGCCTCAGAGCGTCTGGCCGGCTACAAGCGCCCCCGCTCGTGGGAGTTCCGCGACGAGCTGCCGAGGACCGAGAGCGGCAAGCTGCTCAAGCGCGTCCTCCGCGACGAGCACTGGAAGGACCGCCAGACTGGCGTCTAACCCCTACACATCCGCGGCGTAGGGCGGGGCGGGGTCGTACTCCATCATGCGCTGGACGCCGCGGGCGTGGTCGATGCCGTAGAGCTGGCCGACGACCCACAGCGAGCTGTCGATGCCGGCCGAGACGCCGGCCGCGGTGACGACGTTGCCGTCGCGGACGTAGCGGCGGCTGTCGAGCACGGTGACCGTGCCCTTCTCGCGGAACGTGTCGATCATCGCCCAGTGCGTCGTGACGTTGCGGCCGTCGATGACGCCGGCCGCCTCGAGCAACATCGAGCCCGTGCACACGCTGGTCACCCACGTGCAACCGGCGGCCGCCTGCTTGATCCAGTCGAGCAGCACGGCGTTGTCGGCCTCCCGGCGGGTGCCGAGCCCGCCGGGGACCACGAGCACGTCGAGCGTCGGGGCGTCGGCGATCGTGTGGTCGGGCAGGATGCGCAGCCCGTTGAAGGCGCGCACGGGCTCGGCGGTCTGGGCGATGGTCACCACCCGGTCGCCGTCCTGGCGGGCCATGCCGAACACCTCGAGGGGCCCGACGAAGTCGAGCTCCTCGGCGTCGTCGAACAACAGGATCCCGGTCGTGTTGGCCATCAGGCAGTCTCCTCTTGGATTCGGAACCGGTGGCGGTACTCGGTCGGTGTCACGTGCAGGGCTCGGAGAAATGTGCGGCGCATGGTCTCCGCCGTGCCGAACCCGCACCGGCGGGCGACCTCGTCGACCGACAGCGTGGATTCTTCGAGCAGGCGACGGGCACCCTCGACCCGAATGCGCTCGACGAATCGCGCCGGGGTGACGCCCACCTCGCGGGCGAACGTCCGCGAGAAGTTGCGCACGCTCATCGCCGCCCGGTCGGCGAGACGCTCGACGGAGAGGTCCTCGTCGAGATGGTCGGCGATCCAGGCCTGCAGGTCGCCGAGGGGCTGACGCTCAGCCAGCTGGCCAGCGAGCTGCGCGCTGAACTGCGACTGACCACCGGGGCGCTTGAGGAACACGACGAGACGGCGAGCCACGGCCAGCGCCACGTCCCGGCCGCAGTCGTCTTCGACCATGGCCAACGCCAGGTCGATGCCGGCGGTAACACCCGCCGACGTCCACACGTCGCCGTCGCGCACGAAGATGCGATCGGGTTCGACCGTCACGGTCGGGAAGGACTCGGCCAGCAGGTCGCACCAGCCCCAGTGCGTCGTCGCCCGCCGGCCATCGAGGAGTCCGGCGGCGGCCAACACGAAGGCGCCGCTGCACACCGACGAGACTCGGCGGCACTTCGGCGCCAGCCGACGGATGGCGGAGACGAACGTGTCGTCGGCCATGACCTCTCGCGTCCCCGCGCCTCCGGCGACGACGAGCGTGTCGGTCGGACCGCGCACGTCGGCAAGGGCCCGGTCGGCCCACAGGGCGATGCCACTGCTCGCTCGCACCACACCGGCGGTGGGAGCCACGACCTCGACCCGGTAACCGCCGCCAGCGGCGAAGACCTCGGCCGGGCCCGTGACGTCGAGCGACTGCACGTCGGGGAAGGCGACGATCACGACACGGCGCATACGCCCAGCATGCGCCGTGGCGGCCGGTGGCCGCAATGACAGCTATCCCACGTTTTCGGCCATCAGGCCAGAGGGTCGGTCAGGCGCGGCCGGGGCTGCCGAAGGCCTCGACGCGGGCCTGGCGGACGGCCCGGGTGAGGAGGTCGACGACGAG
>JAFAUA010000079.1 GCA_019243595.1 Acidimicrobiia bacterium | reverse complement strand
GTAGGTGGGCTCGAGGGTCAGGCCCATGTCGTGGGCGATGGGCATCGCCTCGTCGCCCGCCCTCGTCGGCTTGCCGTAGGTGCCGCCGAACCAGTGGCGGTCGATGCGGAGGTTGGTCGACCGCGGGCGCCAGCCGGCGAGGGCCAGGAGGGCGGCGGTCCCGGCCTCGAGAGTGCCGACGACCGCCCGGTTGGTGACGACGAGGTCGGCGGCGCGCACGGCGACCACGTTGGTGTCGTCCCAGCCGGCGATGGAGAGGCCCAGTGCGGTGCCGACCGCCGTACCGCCCGAACCGAGCGGGACGACGACGACGTCGGGCGGGCGCCACCCGTTCTCGTCGAAGGCGTTGGCGAGCTCGAGGGCGGCCGAGACGTAGCCGAGGGTGCCGAGGGGCGTCGAGGCGCCCGGCCACAACAGGTACGGCCGCTTCGGGGCCAGGGCGGCCATGCGCGCCGCGATGGCAGGAGGCATGAGGTACGCGCTCGGCACGCGAGTGACGCGCACGTTGTCGAGCTGGTCGAGCCTCGCCTGCGTGTGGCCTACGTCGTCAGTATCCGGCTGGTTGTAGAGCACGGCGTCGACGTCCAGTCCGAGTCGCCCGCCGTGGATTGCGGCCGCGAGCACGTGGTGGGAGCCCACCCCGCCGGCGGTGACGAGCGGTCCCCCGCGGCGTTCGGCGACCGGAAAGAGGAACTCGAACTTGCGGACCTTGTTGCCGCCGTAGACGCTCGACGTGTGCTCCTCGCGCTGCACCCACAAGCGGGTGTCGACCTTCTCGACCGGCGTCGGCAGGCCGTCGGCCAGCGCCGTGAACGGCACCAGGTCGGCGAGCTTCGGCAGGCGCTCAAAGAGCGCCCTGCTCGTATGGGTTGTCACCAACGGCCGGGGTTCATGCGCCGGTCGGGGTCGAAGGCGTTCCGCACGCGGTCGAGGAGCCGCACGAAGCCCGGATCGGCGCGGTCGAGGATGCGGCGGGCGGCGTCGGCCGATGGCTTGTAGGGCACGTAGTCGTGATCGAGGACGGCGTCGGCCAGCTTGCCCATGACTGTCCGCACCCGTTCGACCTCGGCGGGGTCGCCCTTGTCGAAGTTGGCGACGAAGCGCAGCACGTAGAAGTGGCCGCCGTCCATGGGACGGGACACCAGGAACGGCGGGAAGCCGTGCTCGACGAGCAGATCGAGGCCTCGCTGCGCGCCGTCGACCCAGCGGTCTCCCGGACCGTACGAGCCGACCCACGTCAGACCACCGCCGGGAAAGTCGAGCAAGAAGTCGAGCGTCGTCGGCAGCTGAGCCAGCTTGGCGAGCGCCGGCACCAGGCGCGCCGCGTCGTCGGCGTCGAAGCGCTGCTCGATGCCGTTGTCCTCGAGGATCTGTTTGCCGAGCTCGATGCGGCTGTCGAGCTCGGCCTCGGAGGCACCGGTGATGTCGATCATGAGGTAGGCGAACGGCTCGTCGTCGACCTTGCGCAGATCGCGTGTCGCGCCGAAGACCTGCTTGGCCGCCGGCCACGTCATCAGGCCGCAGTCACCGAACGAACCCGTGCGGGCGAGTGCGCGCATCACTCCGTACGCCGAGGGCAGGTCTTCGGCGAAGGCCAACCACCGTCGCCGGTGCGCCGGACGAGGCTGCAGCTGCAAGGCGATGCGGGTGACGATCCCGGTGGTGCCCTGGGTCGAGACGAACAGGCCGCTGAAGTCGGGCACCGGTGCGCGCGAGAACCAGCGGTCGACGACGCCGCCGCTGCCGGTGCGGACGACGTCGCCGTCGGCCAGCACCGCCTCGACCCCGTTCACCCACTTGCCCATGGCGCCGTGCGGCATCGACAGGTTGTTCAGCCCGTCGAGGAGGGCGTTCATCATCACCGACGTGAACGGTGGCGCGAACGGATAGGTGTAGACGAGCTCGGGGGCTTCTGCGTCGAGGAACGACTTCAGCTGGGCGAACGTCACGCCCGGTTCGACGACGACGTACATCGCCTCCCGGTCGAGCTCGACGATCTCGTTCATCCGCGTCAGGTCGAGAACGACGCCGCCGTTCCGGGGGATGGCCAGGCCGGCGACGTTGTAACCGGCGACCACCGGGGTGATCGGGGTCCCGCGCTCGGCGGCCAACACGATGACCTCTCGGACCTCGGCGGTGGTCTCGGGACGCACGACGAACTCGGCGTGGCCCGGCGGGTTCTCGGTGACATCCTGCAGGTGCCGGTCGCCCGCCGGGTCGACGTGGGTGGGACCGACGATCGCCGCCAGCGCGTCCTTCAGCTCCACGCGCTCACATCCATACTGCTAGGGCCTACGGATGCGCAGGTTCCTCGCCTCTTGGAGGACCTGACCCGACGCCAGGCGCAGGAGCGGCTCGACGTCGCCCTCGACGACCATCAGTACGTCCGGCGAGATGCCGTTGTCGAGAGCAAGCCGGCCGCGCCCGGCCCGGACGGTCGCCGTGGTGCGGCCCGCCTTGAGGCCGACGACGAGCACGACCGGAGAGCCGAGCACCGCCGTACGGAGGGCCGCGTTGGCCAGCAGTGTCGGCGCCAGCTGGGCCAGCAGGTGGACCAGGAGATTGGCCTCCCCCGCCGGCGGCATCTGCGGCGTCGGTACCGGTGGCGCCAGCCGAGACGCGGTCCGCAGGGCGGCGCCGGCGACGAGCATGGGAATGGCGAGAGGGATGGCGGCGGCGACGACGGCGGCCTCGCCCGCCGCGTTCAGGGGGTCGAGCGGCCGCTTACGGGTGAGGCGGGCGATGAGCCCGTCGACGGTGTTGCCGACCAGGTTCGAGACCTCGATCTGAGCCACGGTGGCCCGGACCGAAGCGATCGCGTCCGGCGGCAACGCGTCGGCGAGCGGCGCCGGGTCGAGCGGCCGGCCTGCTTCGGCGCACGCCCGGGCGTAGGCGAGAAGCGCCTCGTCGGCGTCGACCAGGCTGTTCTCGCCGAGGAAGTCCTGCCACGACCCGTGGATCCAGGCGCAGTACCGGCAGCCGTTGACCTCGGTGACGGCGAGGATGACGCGCTCG
>JAFAUA010000178.1 GCA_019243595.1 Acidimicrobiia bacterium | reverse complement strand
CTCGTCGTCGATCGGATACCAGACCGGGAAGGGGACACCGAAGAAGCGCTGTCGGGTGATATTCCAGTCGCCGGTGAGGCCCTCGACCCAGTTCTGGTAGCGGATCTTCATGAAGTCGGGGTGCCAGCGCAGCTCCTCGCCGTGGCGCAGCAGCACGTCCTTGGGTGGAAAGCGGATGAACCACTGGCGGTTGGTGACGATCTCCAACGGCCGGGTGCCGTTCTCCCAGAACTTCACGGGGTGGGTGATCGCCCGCGGCTCGCCGACGAGATCGCCCGACTCGTCGAGGAGCTCGACGATGCGTTTCTGGGCTTGGGCAGACGTCTTGCCCTGCAGCTCGGCGTAGGCCTCGCGGGCCTTGCCGGGGTCGGTGGATTGCCATTCGAGCTCGCCCCACTCGACCTCGCGGAGGCGGCCGTCGTGGCCCATCACGTTGCGCACGGTGAGACCGAGCTCGCGCCACCACGTCACGTCCGTGGTGTCGCCGAACGTGCAGATCATGGCGATGCCCGCGCCCTTCTCGGGGTCGGCGAGCTCGTGGGCGAGGACTGGGACCTTCACGCCGAAGAGCGGCGTGATGACCTCGGTGCCGAACAGCGGCTGGTAGCGCTCGTCGTCGGGGTGGGCGACGAGGGCGACGCACGCCGGCACCAGCTCGGGCCGGGTTGTCTCGATCTGCACGTCGCCGCCGTCGAGCTTGTGGAAGCGCAGACGGTGGTACGCGCCGGGGATCTCGCGGTCCTCGAGCTCGGCCTGGGCGATGGCTGACCGGAAGTCGATGTCCCAAAGCGTGGGTGCCTCGACCCGGTACACCTGGTCCCGGCCGAGCAGGCGAAGGAAGGCCAGCTGGGAGATGCGGGTGACGTCGGGGCCGATGGTTCGGTAGAGGTACGACCAGTCGACGCTCAGGCTGATGCGGGTCCAGAGCTCGCGGTACTCCTTCTCCAACTCGACGGTGAGCTGGGCGCACAACTCGACGAAGTTGGGCCGGGAGACCGGGACCGGCTTCCTGGGGACGGGGTCGGGGGGCTGGAAGTCGGGGTCGTAGTGCAGGCGGGTGTCGACGTAGACGCCGTAGTGGAGCTGGGCCCGGCGCTCGACGTTCAGCCCGTTGTCGTCCCAACCCATGGGATAGAAGACGGCCTTGCCGCGCATGCGCTGGTAGCGGGCGACGGTGTCGGTGTGGGTGTAGGAGCAGACGTGGCCGATGTGCAGCCGCCCGCTGACCGTCGGCGGAGGCGTGTCGATCGAGTAGACGTCGCCGCGCTGGCGCGTGCGGTCGAAGCGGTAGGCGCCGTCTGCCTCCCACCGCTCGATCCACTTGTCTTCGAGCCCGTCGAGGCTCGGCTTCTCGGGAACTTGGGGACCCATGTCTGGCCGTTACGGTAATGAAGGTGTTGCGCCTGCACGACACGGCCGAGGGGCGAGTCGTCGACATTGAGCCGCGGGAGCCCGGCAAGTTCTCGATGTACGTCTGCGGCCCGACGGTCTACGACCTCCCGCACATCGGCCATGGCCGACAGATGCTCGTCTACGACGTACTGCGCCGCTACCTCGAGTGGACGGGCGTGGACGTCCACCACGTCTCGAACATCACCGACGTCGACGACAACATCATCAACCGCGCCGCCGAACAGGGGCGATCGACCGACGACGTGGTGGCCCAGTACGAGGGGGAGTGGTATCGGGCGAGCGACGCGCTGGGCGTCCTGCGGCCCCATCAGGACCCCCACGCCAGCGCGTACATCGAGGCGATGGTCGAACTCATACGTGAGCTCGTCGAGCGCGGCGTCGCCTACGAAACCAGCGACGGCGTGTATCTCGATACAAGCCAGGTGCAGGGATACGGGCTCCTGGCATTGCAGCCGCTCGATGAGCTCCGTGCGGGCGCACGCGTCGACGTCGAGGAGGAGAAGCGGTCACCGCTCGACTTCGTGCTCTGGAAGAAGGCCAAGCCCGGCGAGCCGACGTGGCCATCACCGTGGGGCGACGGGAGGCCCGGCTGGCACACCGAGTGCGTAGTGATGTCGCTGGATCTGCTCGGCGAGGGGTTCGACCTCCACACGGGCGGGCTCGATCTGCGGTTCCCCCACCACGAGAACGAGCGCGCCCAAGCCGTTGCCCTCGGCCGGGGATTCAGCCGCCACTGGATGCACCACGGCTTCGTGGAAGTGGCGTCGGTGAAGATGTCGAAGTCACTCGGGAACTACACGACGCTGACGGACTTGCTCGAACGCACCGAGGGCCGGGCTTATCGACTGCTGGTGCTGCGGTCGCACTATCGCTCCCCGATGGAGGTCGTCCCGGACACCATTGCTCAGGCCGAGGCCAGCCTGGAATCCCTGGACGCGTTCGCCCGGCGAACGGCCGACCTCCCTGCCGTCGAGCCCGACAGAGCCACCCTCGACGCGTTCCGCGGGCACATCGGCGAAGACCTCGACACGCCGGCCGCCGTCGCCCTCCTCTTCAACACCGTGCGCGCCGCCAACGCCGCGCTCGACGCGGACGACAGTGGCGCCGCGGCGCCGTTGGCGGCGGCGGCCAAGGAGATCGCCGGGGCCATGGGCTTGGAGCTGCGCGCTCAAGCGGATGAGGTCGATCAGGCGACCGCCGACCTCGTTCGTCAGCGCGACGAAGCGCGGGCGGCGAAGGACTTCGCGGCCGCCGACCGCATCCGGGACGAACTGGTCGCCGCCGGCTGGGTCGTCGAGGACACCCCCGCTGGCACGCAGGTGCGCCGCGCCTAAATCTTGTTCTGGTGACGATTTACGGCCGTATTGGCCGTGGATCGTCACCAGGACGGAAAGGGCTAGGGCGCTTCCTCGGTGTGGAGGCGGCGCCAGCCGAAGAAGCCGGTGCTGGCGAGAAGCAGGAGGGCGATGATCACCCCGAGCCAGACGCCCCAGCTGGAGCTGCTCGCGTTCTTGGGCCTGATGAACTGATCGCCCAGGACCTGCGGCGCCCCGTAGCCGCTTGTTTGGCCGACGACGTGGGCGGCGTAGGCCGCTCCGCCGAGCACGGTCAGGGCGATTCCTGCGGTCAGTGCCGCGACGACGCAAACGCGTACCCAGTGCAAAATGCACCCCCCCGACGGTTGGTATTTAGCAGCTGAAGTCACTGTACGGACCGCCAATCAATTGGGCAAGGGTGCGCGTCGACGCCCTCGCACAACTGTCCATGCCACGCCCGTGGCGACGACGCCGTCGGCGGCGAGCGCCAGCGTCGCCGGCCAGTACCAGACGGGTCCGCGTCCGGCGGGCAGCCGCAGCAGACCGGTGGCCGTGCTGCCCGCCGACGACGTGCCGCGCAACCACCCCGTGGCTGCCGGCCGTGTCCACGTCGCCGCGCCCGAAGGCGCGACCGACGACCACGGCGCCGCATGTGTATGGACGGCGACGCTGCGCCCGCGATCGTCGACCACGGGCCCGCGCCAGTCGCGGACGCGGTACAGGTCGAGGGCGCCCGACGAGAGCGTGCGCTCGAGACCAGCGTCGTCGTTGATCGCCGCGTACTGCTTCCAGTCGACCTCGTGCAGGACAACGACCCAACGGATGCCGAGGTCCTGCAGGGCGCCGCTCACGTGGTCGAGGTGGTCGAGCAGAGGCGGGACGTGTCGCTCACGCGGATCGCCCTGCTCGCGGGCGCGCGGCGAGTCGGCAAACTCGGGGTTCGACGACGCCAACACGTCGCCGCCGAAGTAATCGGGAACCGGGTTCAGCACTCGCCGGTCCGAGGCGAAGCCGACGTTGAGGTATTCGTGCCACGGCAGGGCGAGCACCGGGCCCGGTCGGCGGTCGACCTGCGCGCTGGCGTGCGACCAGGCGGCGGGAAACGTCACCGGCTCGAGGGCGCCGCCCGCGCCCCAAAGCCCGGGTGCGGCGAGGACGACCCCGGCGACTGCGGGCAGCACCTCGACGGTCGGCTGCACGGCGGCGCTGGCCCCGGATGCCAGGCGGACAGCGCCGAGTGCGGCGGCGGGCGCCATCCAGACGAGGTACAGCCCGAGCAGCCGCTGGCTGTCGCGGAGGGCTCCGCCCACCGCCGTCGTCGTGAGGTCGGCGAACAGCGACCGCAGGCCTGGCAAGCCGCTGGCCAGGGTCAATGCCAGGCCAATAACGGCCGCGGCCGTGGCTCGACCGCGCCAGCGGCCCGGCAGCTGCCGGGCGCCGATCACTGCGAGGACGAGCAACGCCGCGCCCAGGACGGCGCCGCCGGCGCCGTTGGCGCCGACCTGGCTGGGCGGGCGCCAGAACCCCCCACCGGCGAGCACGCGGAGCACGCCGAAGGGCACCGACGCGCGGGTCGCGAAGTGACGCGGGTTGGCCAGCGGCCCGGTCGGCCCCAGCGTGAAGATGCCGGGGATCACCCACGGCAGCTGGGCGACGACGAACGCGATGACGATCGTCACCAGCCGGCGGCCGCGGTCAGCGACCAGCCCGCACACCAGCAGCACGCCGCCGAACATCCCGCCGGTGATCCCCGTGGCACCGATGGCGACCGACCACAGCCACGTTCGCCGAAGGTCGTCACCCGGTCGCACCAACACCGGCAGCGCCCACGGCAGGACGGCCAGGGCGGCGGCGACGCTCCAATGGCCGACCGCGACGCGCGTGAGCATGAACGGACTGGCGGCGTAGACAACTCCGGCACCCAGGCGAGCGGCCGTCGGTGCATCCGGCAAAAGCTTCCAGGCGCCCGCGAACGCGAGCGCAAGAGCCACGCCAAGCAGCACCTTGCCGGCGACCGCGCCACCAAGGACCGTCGACACGCACGCAAGGGCTGCGCCGAGTGGGACGCGCCGTGAGAGCTCGGGCCCGAGGGCCCACACGCCCCGGGGGACCGGAATCGTCGGCGTCAGTACCAAGTCGAGATTGAGCAACGACCCCGGCGTCAGGGCAGGCCCGAGCACGAGGAGTGCGAGCACGGCGCCGGCCAGCCAGGGCAGGGCCCCTCGGCGCGCCGATTCCCCCATCCGTCGAGAGAACCCGCCGACCGTGCGCCCGTCAAGCAATGGGTGCCAACCAGACGGGTCAGCCCGATCGGGCCGTATCACTATTTAGTCCTTTCTCACGCAACGAAATCTGGTCACCATGTTGTGTAATCGAGCAAAGCGACCTCCGCATGCAAGCCAATACATCGACGTCCAATTGCCAGTATTTCGACAATAAAGACGTTTGTGTGAGCAAAGGTTCTGTTTCGGAAGTTCGCACCATGCAGGCAGGAGGGTTGTGCCGCCGAGTGCCCTGAGCGTTGTGGTTCCCGCCTACAACGAGGCGCGTCGGCTGGAGACCTCCCTGCCGCTCATCGCCGACGTCGCCGCCGACGCGGGCGCCGAAGTGATCGTCGTCGACGACGGCAGCGATGACGGCACCGCCGAAGTGGCGGCCACGCACCTGGCCGGACTCCCGGGAGCGAAGATCATCCGCTTGGCGCTGAACAGCGGCAAGGGCGCAGCGGTGCGTGCGGGCGTCACCCACGCGCGCGGCGGCTCGATCGTCTTCATGGACGCCGATCTGGCGACCGACCTCGGCGACCTGCCGGCCTTGCTCGACGCCCTCGAGACTGCCGACGTCGCCATCGGCTCCCGGGTCATGGAGGGGGCAACCGTCGACGGCGCCACCTCGACGCGCGCCCGCATGGGACGCACGTTCAACCGGATGGCTCGCCTCGTCACCGGCCTCGACCTGCGAGACACGCAGTGCGGCTTCAAGGCCTTCCGGGCCCCGGTAGCCCAGCTGCTGTTCCACCTCGGCGTCGTCGACGGCTTCGCCTTCGACGTCGAGATTCTCGCCCTCGCCCGGCGCATGGGATACCGGGTGGCGGAGGTTCCCGTGCACTGGCACGCCGTCGAGGGCAGCCGCGTCGATGTGATGCGCGACCCGGCGCGGATGCTGCGCGACGTCCTCCTGACCCAGGCGCGGTGGCGGCGAACGCGGATCCTCGCCGTGCTGAGCGCTCTGCAAGGCGAGAGGGCCGTCGACGTGCTGCGCGCCAACCTGCGGGCGACCGACAATGTGGTCCCGTGGAGTGACGGCGCCCTGGCCCTGCTGCCGTGCAGCGAGGTGCGCGTCGCCGCGTCGGTCGTCGATCGCCTTCGCTGCCGGGAGCCCGACCTTCGCGTCACCGCCACGGCCGTGTCGGCGTCGACGCTGCTCGACCCAGACGGTGACGAGATCCGTCAGGCGCTGACTGCGTAGCGAGGCCTCGCCTTGTCCAAGCGAAGTGAGCTCCTGCGCCTCTTTCTTGCCGAGCAGCGCGACCCCGAGCCGTTCTACCGGCGCCTGGCCGCCGATGCCGTCGACCGCCTGCCGTTCTCGGTCGCCGGGGCGCGCGTGCTCGACCTGGGATGCGGGCCCGGCCATTACACGCGGGCGCTTCGCGACGCGGGTGCCGTCGTGCTGCCCATCGACCTCGACCCCGCCGAGTTCTCGTTGCCGGGTGGTCCGCCTGGCGCCGAGGTCGTCGGCGACGGCACTGCGTTGCCGGTCGGCACGGGCGCCCTCGACGGCGTCCTGTGTTCCAACATGCTCGAGCACACCCCCGACCCGAACGATGTCATCGCCGAGCTGGAGCGGGTCGTGCGTCCCGGTGGATGGATCTGGCTCAGCTGGACGAACTGGTACTCGCCGTGGGGCGGCCACGACATCAGCCCCTGGCACTATCTCGGCCCCCGCCTGGGCCTGGCCGCCTACGAGCGGCTCCGTCACCGCCAGCCGAAGAACGAGCCGGGCGTGTCGCTGTTCCCCGTGCACGTCGGCAAGACGCTGCACGAGCTGCGTAGTCGCCCCGGCGTGCGGATCATCGACGCCGTTCCCCGCTACTACCCGTCGCAGCGCTGGATTCTCCATGTGCCGGCCCTGCGCGAGATCGCGACGTGGAACTGCCTGGTCGTCCTCGAGAGGACGGCGGCCTGATGCGGGTGCTGTTCGTGGCGTGGCGCGACCTGGCCCATCCCCAGGCGGGCGGATCGGAGGTGCTCGTCGATCGCCTCGCCCTCGGTCTGATCGGGCGAGGGCGCGAAGCCGCCGTGCTCTGCGGCGGGCCCGTCGCGCCGCGGCCGTATCCGGTCGTCGACGCTGGCGGCACCTACAGCCAGTACCTGCGCGCCCCGTTCGCCTACCGGCGCCACTTCTCCGACGTGGACCTCGTCGTCGACGTGGAGAACGGGATCCCGTTCTTCTCGCCGTTGTGGCGGCGCAAGCCGGTGCTCTGCCTCGTCCACCACGTGCACGAGGACCAGTGGGCGACGAGGTTCTCTGGACCGGTCGCCCGACTGGGTCGCGTCCTCGAGGGGCGTGCGATGCCAGCCGTGTACGGGCGGTCGCTGTTTCTCGCCGTCTCGGAATCGACTCGCCGCTCGCTCACCGGCATCGGTGTGCCCGAGTCGCGCATCCGCGTGATCACCGAGGGGGTCGACGTCGGCAGCGCCGCGCCGGACGTTTCCCGTTCGCCGACGCCGTTGTTCGTCGTGCTCGGACGGCTCGTGCCCCACAAGCGTGTCGAGCTTCTCCTGCGGGCTTGGCGCGTCGTGCACCAGAGCGTCGGCGGCGAGCTGATCATCATTGGCGACGGCCCCGAGCGCGAGCGGCTCCAAGCGATCGGCGGCCCGGGCGTGACATTCGCCGGGCACGTCAGCGAGCACGAGAAGTGGCAGCTCCTCCAGCGGGCCTGGCTGCTCGTGCACGGCGCCCACCACGAAGGCTGGGGGATCGCCGTGGTGGAAGCGGCGGCGTGCGGGACGCCGGCTCTTGCTTTTGACGTGCCCGGCGTGCGCGACGCCGTCGTCGACGGGGAGACCGGGGTGCTCGTCGACTACGAGACCGAGCTCACCGCCGCGTGGGTGCACCTGTCGGCGGACCCGCAGGCTCGCCGGCGCCTCGGCGATGCGGCTCGTCGCCGGGCCGAGGCCCTGAGTTGGGACGCGACCGTCAGCCAGTTCGTGGCCATCGCCGAAGAGGCGGCCGCATTGCCGCGGGCGGACGTCGCATGAGTTTGCTCACGACCGAACGGCGGATCCCGAAGCAGCCGCGTGAACCGCCGTCGTCCCCGCGTCGCCGTAAGCCCGTCCCAGTCGAGCGCGCCGGTGGCCTGTTCGTCTCTGCCGTCGTCGTCATCTACTGCTTCCTGCAGGCGCCGGGGCGGATCATCGCCGACACCAAGCTCGACCTGTACGTCGCGCCGTCCCAGTTCCTGCACCGGGCGCTGCACCTCTGGGACGCCCACGCCGGCTTCGGTCAGATCCAGAACCAGGCCTTCGGCTACCTGTTCCCGATGGGGCCGTTCTTCGCCCTCGCCCACGCTCTGCACGTCCCGGCGTGGGTCGCTCAGCGGGTGTGGATGTCGGGCCTTTTACTGCTCGCCTTTTGGGGCGCGCTGAAGGTCGCGAGCGCGCTTGGACTCGGCTCGCCGTGGACCCGGCTGGTCGGGGCCGCGGCCTACGCCCTCTCGCCGGCGATGTTGAGCCTCATCGCTGTGACGTCGGGCAACCAGTTGCCGGCCGCTCTGCTCCCGTGGGTCCTGCTGCCGCTCGTGCGTCATCGACCGTCGACCCGCCCGTCGCGCACGGCCGCCCGCTCGGCGCTGGCGGTCGTGGCGATGGGCGGCATCAACGCCATCGCCACCGTCGCCGTGCTGGCGATGCCCGCCGTCTGGCTGCTGACCCGCGCGCGCGGCGAAGACCGCCGGCGCCTCATTGCCTGGTGGGTGCCGAGTGTCCTGCTGGCGACGTTCTGGTGGCTGGGCCCGCTGTGGCTGCAGTCCAAGTACGGCTTCCACTTCCTCGACTTCACCGAAAGCGCGTCGGTGACGACCGCAACGTCATCGACCGCGGAGGCGGTGCGCGGGACCGGCTATTGGGTCTCGTACCTGCACGTCAACGGGCCGTGGCTGCGCGGGGCCTGGGAACTGGTGGCGTCGCCGCTCGTCATCCTGGCGTCGGCCGGATTGGCGGCCGCCGGCCTCTACGGGCTGGCGCGGCGGGACCTGCCGTACCGGCGCTTCCTCGGCGTCACCGCCGTGCTCGGCGTCCTGTTCGTCACTGCCGGCTACACAGGTCCGCTCTCGAGCCAGCTCGGCCCGCCGATCCAGTCGCTCTTGCGCGGCCCGTTGTCGCCGTTCCGCAACCTGAACAAGTTCGAGCCGATCCTGCGCTTGTCCCTCGCACTGGCGCTCGCCCACGCGTTGTGGGTGCTCGACGTGTCGACCTTCGTGCGGCGAGTCGGCACGGCCGCCGTTCTGGTCGCGGTCGCTGCCGCGCCGCTGTGGCAGGGCCACCTGGCACCGGACGGATCGTTCAAGGCCTTGCCGTCGTACTGGCGCCAGGCCTCGACATGGCTTGGTGACCACGCGGCCAAGGGACGCACGCTGATCGTGCCGTCTGCGGCCTTCGGTGAGTACACGTGGGGACGCCCGCTCGACGAACCGATGCAGGCGCTGGCGACCAGCGATTGGGCAGTGCGCGACATCGTGCCCCTCGGGTCGGTCGGTGAGACGAGGCTGCTGGACACCGTCGAGCGCCCCCTGGAGCTCGGGCAGCCGTCGGCGGGACTGGCTGCCTTCCTGGCGCGAGCCGGTGTTCATTACGTCCTGCTGCGCAACGACCTCGACCCGTTCCGAAGTGGCGCGCCGGCGCCCGCCTACGTGCGGCGTTCACTCGACGGCTCGCCCGGTCTGGTGCGCGTCACGTCCTTCGGGCCGCACGTCGACTACGTGATGAGCGCCGACCGAATGACGCCGGACCTTGGCCGCTCGGTGCGTGCTGACGTGCGGTCGCTCGAGGTCTACGAGGTTTCCAGCGCGGCCGCGAAGGTCGCGTCCTATTCCGTCGATGGGGCCGTCACTGTCACCGGCGCGCCCGACGCCCTCTTACCGCTCGACGACGCCGGGGCACTCGGCCGTCGGGCTGCGGTGCTCGCGGGCGACCCGTTGGCGCCCACCATCATTGGCGGCATCCGGGTCCAGACCGATGCCGTGCAACGACGCGACGACCAGTACGGCTGGGTGCGCAACAACCTCTCTTATCCGCTCACCCCACATGAGCGCACGCCGGGCACCGGCGAGGCGCCGCAGCAGCGGCTGGTCGTCGACAAGCCGAACAGCGAGACGACAGCGCGGATGACCGGGGCGACGGCGATCGAGGCGTCGTCGTATGAGAACGCGCTCTCGCGCTCGCCCGCGCGCCAGCCCTACGCCGCCTTCGACGGCGATCCGAGCACGGCGTGGGTGACCGGTTCGCTCAACGGTCCGGTCGGCCAGTGGCTCGAGGTGCGGGTCGCGAAACCGATCTCGCCCCGCACGCTCGACGTGCAGCTGATGCTCGACCCCCCGACGAGGCCTCGCGTCAGCTCGCTGCGGATCACGACGGCGGCGGGCTCGGTGACCCAGCCGGTGCAGCCGACCGAGGCGGCCCAGACGCTCGAACTCCCGCATGGCAAGACGATGTGGGTCCGGCTCACCATTGCGTCGGTCGAAGGCGGTCCTGGCCTGCCCGGACTGCGCGAGGTGCGCATCCCCGGCGTCCAGGTCGACCGGACGCTTGCCTTGCCCGCGGCGCCCACGACCTCGTCGGCAGCCGACGTGGTCGTGCTGAGCCGGGTGCGGTCCGACGCCTATGACCTTCTGCACGCCGACGAGGAAACGGCGCTCAACCGCATCTTCTCGTTGCCGCGCGCGACCGACCTCACCGTCACCGGCACGGTGCAGCCCGTGCCCGGATTCGAGCTCGACAAGCTCGTCGCCTCGCTGACGCCGCCGTCGCAGCTACAGGTCGCACCCAGTTCGACGTGGCGAGGGATTCCCGCGTTCGGCGCCGGGAGCCTGGTCGACCGTGACCCCACAACGACGTGGTTGGCGAGCGCCGACGACCGGGAACCTTCGATACAGCTGAGCTGGCCGGACACGCGCACGCTCGACAGCATCCAGGTGACCCCGCCTGACGGGCCGGCGCTGCGCCCCGTGAAGCTCCGCCTGCAGAGCGGCCTCGCCATCCGCGACGTCGATGTCGGGTCGGGCGACGTGGTGCCGTTCGAACCGCTGCGCGGCAACCAGGTCACGGTCACGTTCTTGGCGACGACGCCGACCCCGGCCGGAGACAAGGCGCCGGGCTACGCGACGCAACTCGCGGTCGGGATCGGCGACCTGCGCTTCCCCGCCCTCGACGATCTGCAGAGTCCAGCGCCGAACGGCGTCGTGCACCTCGCCTGCGGCGACGGGCCGACGATCAGCGTCGACGGCAAGACCGTCACGACCGCCGTGGACGGCACGTTCGGCAACCTGCAGACACTGGCGCCGCTGCAGGTGTCGTCGTGCGACGGCCCTGTCCACTTCGGAGCCGGTGAACACAGGCTGAGCAGCGCCGCTCAGGGCGGGCTCGTGCTCACGACCGCGACGCTTGCGCCCGCGCAACTTCCGCCGATTGAGGACGCCCGCGCCACCACCGTGATCGGCAAGTGGGGAGACGAGTCGCGCCGGATCCGCATCGGGCCGGGCCGCGCCTCGTTCCTGGCGCTCACCGAGAACTTCAACAGCGGGTGGACGGCGACGCTGCACGGCCACCGGCTACAGGCCTTGCGCCTCGACGGCTGGCGCCAATCGTGGTTGGTTCCTGCCGGCGCCGGTGGGCTCGTGCACCTCGAGTTCGCGCCCGGGCACACGTACACGCGCCTGCTCCTGGGCGGTCTCGCCGGCGTCGTCGTGCTGTTCGTGCTGGCGTTGGCCCGGTGGCGCCGAAGGGCAGGCGCGCCGCGCCCCGACGGCATTATCTCGCCGGCGTCGCACGTGACGCACGTGCTCGGAGTCGGCGCCGTTCTCGGTGTGTCGGCCGTGCTCGGCGGCGTACTCGGCGTGCTCGCGTGTGCGACTCTTCTCGTGCTGCGGCGGCACCTCTCCCTCGCCCACGTCGCGGCGGGCGCCTTCGTTCTCGCGGGCATTGCCGTCTTCCTCAGCCCGGGCCGTCTCCCGGGGTCGGGAAGCGGCGCGTTCGGCGCGCCGGCCCAGCTGTTCGCCACCGCGGCGGTAGTTGCCGTCGCTGTATCGCTGGTGCGCGCTCGGTGTGAGCTGTGACGGTCGACCGCCGTCGGTTCCCTGGCTGCGACGGCCTAAGGGCACTCGCGGCCGGAACCGTGCTCTTCTTCCACGTGGCGACCCTGACGGGGTTGAACACTCGGACCGGTGCCGGGAAGTACTTCTTCCAGCTCGACGTCGGCGTCGACGTCTTCTTCGTGCTCTCGGGCTTCCTCTTGTACCGCCCGTTCGTACGCGCCCACGTGGCGGGACGGACCGGTCCGGCCGTCGGCGACTACCTCAAGCGCCGGTTCCTGCGGATCTTCCCGGCCTACTGGTTCGTGTTGTTGGCCGTGCTGTACGTGTTCCATCAGGCGACCGCTCCGCGCGCGGTCGACGGGATCGTGTTCTTCAGCCTCACGCAGATCTACAGCAAGCAGCGGCTGCTCGGCGGACTGGTGCCGGCGTGGACACTGTGCACGGAGATCTCGTTCTACGCCTTCCTTCCCGTCTACGCCCTGGTGCTGCGCAGGTGGGAGAAGTGGCAGTCGCCGCTGCGCAAGGAGCTCGCGGGTGTCGGTCTCCTCTACGTCGGCAGCTGTCTGTTCCGCGTCACCACGAGTTCGCACGGCTGGACGCTCACGAACAACTGGCTGCCTGCCTACTTCGACGTCTTCGCCCTCGGGATGCTCTTCGCGGTGATGAGTGTCGCTGTCGAACAGGGTCGTGCGGGTTCGTGGTGGGCCAGCGTCCCCAAGGACGGTGCCGTCTGGTGGGGGAGCGCGATCGCCTTGTTCGTCGCGGTGTCGAACATCGGCATGCCACTGGGACTCGCCGACGTGTCGCCGGGCAAGTACTTCGTCCATCACCTGCTCGCCGGAACGATCGGCGCCCTCCTTGTCGCCCCAGCTGTGCTTCACGAGGAAGAGGGAGGCCTCATACGCAGGTGCCTATCGTCGCCGGTGCTGCGTGCGCTCGGTGTGATCTCCTACGGCATCTACCTCTGGCAGGTTCCCTGGATCTTCCAGGTGGAGAAGTGGATCGGAGGCCATCCGTACTTCTCGCACTTCTGGCCGGTCCTCGTGCTGACAACGCTGTTGACGTTGGTGTCGGCCTGGGGGACATACGTTCTCATCGAGCGACCCCTGACCCAGCAGGGTTCTCGAAGGACCGCCGCTGCTAGGTTCGGCCGCGAGGGAACAGGTGGTGTTGGCGTGCCCGCAGCGATTCCCTCTGAATCAGCAGCGGAACAAGGGAGAACGCCAGCGTGGCCATCGGTACGGTCAAGTGGTTCAACTCGGCGAAGGGGTTCGGGTTCATCTCACAGCCCGACGGAGCACCCGATGTCTTCGTCCATCACACCGCCATCCAAATGAACGGGTGGCGGACCCTCGAGGAAGGCCAGAAGGTCGAGTTCGAGGTGCAGGAGGGCCCCAAGGGTCTTCAGGCAGCGAACGTGCGCTCCGCGTAGCTCAACGAGGTCGCAGAAAAGAGCCGCCTGCGGGCGGCACTTTTCTTTTCCAAGCCACGCGACTTGACGTCGCGGGCGTCGTCCACCTTGCCTGAGGTCATGCGATCACGCGGCGAGCGCCGTCCGCTGCCGCCGGGGTTCGGCACGATCTGGACGACCGTCGCGGTCGACCTCATCGGCTTCGGCGTCGTGTTGCCGCTGCTGCCGCTCTACGCGCAGCGGTTCCACGCCAGCGCCGCGACCGTTGGCGCCCTGTTCGCATCGTTCTCGTTGGCCCAGCTGGTCTTCGCACCCGTGTGGGGTCGGATCTCCGACCGCGTGGGGCGCAAGCCGATCTTGATCCTGTCGTTGATGGGGACCGCAGTCGGGACGCTCCTCACTGGCCTCGCCGGTTCGCTCCCGCTGCTGTTTGCAGGACGCGTCATCGATGGCGCCTCCGGCGGCAGCGTGTCCGTTGCCCACGCCACAGTCACGGACATCGCGCCCCGACAGGAGTGGAGTCGCCTCTTCGGCCTCCTGGGCGCGGCGTTCGGGGTCGGCTTCGTTGCAGGGCCGGCCATCGGTGGCCTCGCCGCGCTCGCCGACGCGCGCTTGCCCTTCTTCATCGCAGCCGGCATCGCCGGCCTCAATGCGGTCGTTGCGCTCCGTCGGCTTCCGGAGACCAACCCGATCCGGACACAGGCGCAGGCGACAAGCGGTGGAACCTTCAGTGTGGCGAGGCTGGCGCCGACGCCGCAGACCGGCCTCGAGGACGAGGTCGTCGTGCTGGACGAGGACGATGAGCAATCAGCCGCGCCGGTACGCCGAAGCATCCCGCGCTTGCTGGCCGTCGCCTTCGTGTCGCTGGTCGCGTTCAGCGCCTTCGAGGTGACGTTCCCCTTGTTCGGCCACGCCCGGCTGGGGTTTGAGTTGTCGTCGACAGCCGGGCTGTTCGCCGCCATCGGACTGTTGCTCGCCGCCGTGCAGTCTTCAGTCGTGCACCCCGCGGTCCGGCGCTTCGGAGAAGTAGGGACGCTGCGGCTGGGATTGCTGACGAACGGTGCCGGCCTCCTTGTACTCGCTGCGGTGCATTCGTGGTGGCTCCTCGTTCCTGCGCTGGTCGCACTTGTTGTCGGCCAGGGGTTGGCGTCGCCCGCGCTCACTGCCACCTTTGCAAGCTCCTCACGCGCTCGTGGCCGAGGCGGCGTCCTTGGTGCACAACAGTCGGCGAACGGCTTGGCGCGCGTTGTCGGTCCGCTCCTCGGTGGCTTTCTGTTCGAACATGTGGGCATCGCTGCGCCGTATGTCGCGGGCGCGGTGTTCATGGCGGTTTGCGCGGCACTCGTGACAAAAATCTGAGCGTTTGAGCGCTCAACGGCGTCGCAGTATGGGACGATGAAGAACGTGGTGTTGCAACGAGGTTTCGCAGTGCGGCTGAGGTTGGCCTTCCTACTGTTCGTCGCCATCGCCTTCGCCGCGACAATCGGGTTCGCGGCGCACGCCCCGCACAGCAGTGCGCAGACCACCGGCTATGGAGCTCCCCAACCCGTGCCCGACCAGACGATCCAGTCGATCGGCAGTCACGGCGGCTCGAACACCGGCTTAGCGCTCGGCGTTGGGGTCGGTGTTGCGATTCTCGGCGGGGGCGTGTTCGTCGGCTGGCGTCACCACCACGCTGCGGAACACCCCTACGACTGAGAAAAAAAACCGGTGGTTTGAGCCCCTCCCCGGGTAATGTTACCCTCGGGTAACTTACGAGTCGGCAAACCGGGTAGGCAAGGGGTGCACCATGTCTGACTTCTCTCTCGAGCTCAACGAGGATCAGCTTCAGATCCAGAAGTGGGTTCACGACTTCGCCGAGAACGTCGTCCGTCCCGTGGCCCACGAGTGGGACGAGAAGGAAGAGACGCCGTGGCCGGTGATCGAGGA
>JAFAUA010000036.1 GCA_019243595.1 Acidimicrobiia bacterium | reverse complement strand
GTAGCCGTCCTATAGACCCCCACCTATGACCGCCAGAGTGGCGGGGCGAAACGTGAGCCACCCTTCCTCAGGGCCGCAGTTGCAGTTTGCAGTTGCAGACCTACAGCCCGAGGACCCAGTCCTTGACGATTTCGGCGACTTCGTCGTCGCGGCGCCTCAGGCCGTGGTCGCCGCCGTCGAGCCAGACGTGGGTGACGGGGCCGGGGATGGCGGCGGTCGCCGCCTCGAGCTCGTCGACGGTGCCGAAGGCGTCCTTGGTGCCGGAGACGAACAGGCACGGCACCTTCAGGTTCGGCAGGTGCTCGGTGCGGCTCTTCTCGGGCTTGCCCGGCGGATGTAGCGGATAGCTGATCAGGGCCAGCCCCAGGGCGGGCAGCCCTTCGGCGACCGCCATAGAGCACATGCGGCCGCCCATCGAACGGCCGCCGAGGACGAGCCGGTCCGGCGCGAGGCGCGTGCGCTTCGCCAACTCGGCTGCGCCGTCGCGCACGGCCTCGATGAGCACAGGGGCCTTGTCGGGTGACTTTCGGCCCGCCTTCTTGTACGGGAAGTCCATGCGCTCGACGGGGACGGGCGCCAGCGCCTTCTCGACGGCGACGAGCGCCGGCTGGTCGCGGCCCGCGCTGGCGCCGGGGGTCAACAACAGGGCCCGATCGGGCTTCTTCGCCATTACGACAGGAGAATCCGGCGGGCCTCGGTCAGCTCGAGGATCCGCAGGCCGGCGCCCTCGTGCTCGGCACCGTGGTCGGGATGGGCGTCTCGCAGCGCCGACCGGAACCGACGCCGGATCTCGTCGCCCTCGGGATCACTGTCCGGTTCAAAGCCGAGGATCCGCAGTGCCCAACGGATGTCGGTCGGCAGCCCCCGCCAAGGCAGGCCACCTCTGCGATCGCGCAGGTACGTGACCAGGTCAGGGCCGAGCGGGCCGTCCCACCGCATGGCCCGCCGCAGCACGTCGTAAATGACGGGTCGGGCCTCCTCCGGTAGCTCGCGCACGGCGTACACGGCGCCCAGGACCTGTGGCACCGGCGCCCCGTGGTCGTCGAGCTCGAACACCATCTCCTCGCCCTCGGCGACCAGCTTGTGGCGGCTGCGGTCGAGGCCGTGGACGTCGGTCTGGAACCGGTGGCGCAAGCGGGGTTGGGGAATGCGCCGGTCGCTCTCGAGGTCGTCGATCAGGTCCAGCAGGTCGACGAGCAGATCGTCGTCGATGGCGTCGACGTGGGCGGCGACCAGGCCACCGAGCAGGATGCCGCCCGGCCCCGGCGGCGGCTCGGCGGGAAGCCAGCGCTCGCCGAGTGCGACCCGGCGCGTCGGCACCACGGCGCGCGAGTGCCGGATCTCGAGCTCGGCCAGGAGCATTGAGGGCAGGCTACGTAAGCCGCCGGTCGGCGGCCCATCGCGTGAGCTCGTGCCGGCTCGACAGCTGCAACTTGCGGAGCACGGCGGAGACGTGGGTCTCGACGGTTTTCACCGAGATCTCCAGCTGCCGTGCGATCTCCTTGTAGGCGTAGCCGCGTGCGATGAGGCGCAGCACCTCGCGTTCCCGGTTGGTGAGCTGATCGAGCTCGGGATCGACGACCGGCGCCTCGGCACCGGCGAAGGCGTCGAGCACGAAGCCCGCCAAGCGCGGCGAGAAAACGGCGTCACCGTCGGCCACCCGCCGGATGGCGTCGGCCAGCTCGGGCCCGGAGATGGTCTTGGTGACGTAGCCGCGGGCGCCCGCCCTGATGACACTGATCACGTCCTCTGCCGCGTCGGAGACCGAGATGGCGAGGAACCGGATGTCGGGGTCGACGGCGGCCACCGCCTCGATCACCGCCCGACCACCGCCGTCGGGCATGTGCACATCGACGAGGACGACCTCGGGCCGGCGCTCGGTGATCAGTTCAACGGCCGCCGCCACTTCGTCGGCATCCCCGACCACATCCACACCGTCGCCGAGCTCCGCACGCACGCCAGACCGGAACAGCTGGTGGTCGTCGACGATGAACACGCTCGGCCGCGCCGTCGGATCGCTCATTGCGCGGCCCTCGTCATGTTCAGCTCGACCTCGGTGCCCTGTCCGGGGCTGCTGCGGATGATCGCCGCGCCGCCGTTGCGCGACATCCGTCCCACGATCGACTCGGAGACGCCTCGCCGGTCCTTGTCGACCGCCGAGGGATCGAAGCCGACACCCCGGTCGCGCACGAACACCGTGACCCGATCGCCCTCGACCTCGACGAAGACCTGGACCTGCTCGACCCCCGCGAACTTGGCGGCGTTCACCATCGCCTCTTTCGCGGCGGCGACAACTGCCCCGAGCCGCTCGTCGAGCGGTGCGTCGCCGACCGCCACGACGTCGATCGACGTGGCGTGCATGTCTTCGACCTCAGCGGCGGCCGCCTCCACGGCGGCCGAGAGCGTCTGAGTGCCATCGGGTTGCGGACGGGCGAAGAGCCAGCTGCGCAACTCGCGCTCCTGGGCGCGCGCCAACCGCTGGACCTCGCGCGGCTGGTTGGCCTTTCCTTGGATCAAGGCGAGTGTCTGCAGGACAGAGTCGTGCAGGTGCGCGGCCAGCTCGGCCTTCTCCTGGGCGCGGATGCGCGCCCAGCGTTCGTCGGAGAGCTCGCGCACCAGCCGCCACCACCAGGGCCCGGTGAGCAGCGCCAGACCGGCCACCGCAACAAGGACGGCGACCAGCCCTCTCGTCGCAGCCCGGAACCCGTCCTGGGAGACCAGCAACCAGAGCACGCTGATGGCCACGAGGACGACGCCCCCGGCAAGGCGAGCGGCGATGAGCCGGGCCGGGCGCTCGGTCAGCGGTGCTCGGGCGGACGCAGCCCAGCGACGCCGCTGGGATTCGTCGGCCTGTTGCCAGACGATGGCCACGCCGACGGCAGCCACCAGGACCGGCCACACGAAGGCGTCGCCGAGCCAGAGCCCGGACTGACGCACGAGCAGCACGATGCCGCCCGCCAGTACGCACAAGGCGATGAAGTCGGGGCGTCCCGGGCGGCGACGGTGTGATCGGTCCCGCGGCCGCGCCGAGTCGCTTTCGCCGACGCGCTGCGGCACGACCGCCCAGAAGGCGGCGTAGAGGATCAGACCGGTGCCGCCGACGAAGGCCAGGACGGCGAAGGCGATCCGCACGGCCCGCGCGTCCAGGCTGAGGTGCTCCGCGAGGCCACCGCAGACGCCGGCGAGAATCCGGTCGTCGGTGCTGCGGTAGAGGCGGCGCGGTTCGGTACGGCTCACGGTCCTTCGATAATCCCATGGGCTTCCACCGAAGGGCATCAGGGCCCGACCCTGAGCCCGCTCAGGGTGATCCCCGATTGTGAGACGCAGCCCCGATCCGCATGATCGAGCCATGTCCGAGAGCCAGCACGACGTTCCCCCCGGTCCGCCGCCGCCCGGGCCGCCGCCCGGCCCACCGCCGCTGCGCCGGCTCCACCGGAGCCGCCGCGACCGCGTCGTGGCCGGCGTCTGCGGCGGCCTGGGCGAGTACTTCGACGTCGACCCCGTCATCTTCCGCATCGCCTTTGTCGTGCTGGCGTTCGTCGGCGGTGCCGGCTTTCTGCTGTATCCGGCGGCGTGGCTCCTCCTCCCCGAAGAGGGCCACCACCGGTCGATCGGCGACGGGTTGGTGCAGCGCGGGCGCCAGGGCCACTGGTTCGCACTGGCACTGATCGTCATCGGTGCACTGATCCTGTCTGGCGATGTGCTGGGCCGCCACCACGGCGGCGGCCTCGGCTTCGCAGTCATCGCCATCGTGATCGGCGTCCTGCTCCTCCGCCGTCACCCGGTGCCCCCTCCGCCGCCCCCGCCGTCGACGCCATGGACACCGTCTCCCCCGCCCGCCCCCGCGAGCGGAGACCCGTCGGACACGCCGACGACCGAGCCAGCCACCGAACCGTTGACGTCGTCGTTCCCCCCGCCGCCGCCGTACTCCCCACCGCCGGCCCCGCCCGGCGGTGGCGGCGGCGCGTCATGGGGTCCCGACACCGAGGAGCTCCGGCCGCCGAAAGGTCGCTCGCTCAGTGGCATCGTCCTCAGCATCCTCCTGATCGGCGGCGGTGCGGTCGGGCTGCTGCACGCCGCCGGCGCCCTGTCCGTCAGCGTGCCCGTGTTTCTCGCCGCCGCAGTGATCTTCGTCGGAGTCGCCCTCGTCATCAGTGCCTGGACCGGCGGATCAGGCGGGCTGATCGCCATCGGTCTGGTCCTCACGATCGCCCTTGGCATCGCATCGGTCGTCCGTGTGCCGGTCAGCGGCGGGTGGGGCCAACGGCGGTGGGTCCCCAGCAGCCCCGAGGAAGTCCGCACGTATTACAAGCACGGGATCGGCGACCTGACCATCGACCTCTCGCACGTCGCCTTCCCCGGCGAGGGCCAGCTCGTGCGTGTGCGCCTCGGGGTCGGACACGTCACCGTCATCACGCCCGCTGACGCGCAGGTAGCGGTGCACGCGCACGCACATGTCGGTGAGCTCAACCTGTTCGGGCGTCAGCGCGACAGCCACGGGTTCGACGTCACGGATTCGGTCACGTCGGGCAACGCCCAACAAGGCAACCTCCGGCTCAACATCGAGCTCGGTGTCGGTGCCGTCGACGTCGAGCGCCCCGACACGGTCGTGCCGCTCTCGCCGTTCTCCCCACCGGAGGTGCCAACTCCTCCGACGCCGCCCACGACCATCGGCGCGCAGTGATGCGCGATCAGCCGAATCCCGGAGCCGTCGTAGCCGGAGTTCTCTTCATCGCCATCGGCGTCATGTCGCTCATCGACCACGCCGGCGTCAACTTCGACGCCCACTGGGTCTGGCCGTTTCTCCTGATCGGCCTCGGCGTCGCCGGACTGGCGCGCTCGCGGGCTCCTAAATGACGGGGTCCTCGGTCCAGCGGCCGAAGACGCCAGCCAGGGTGTTGATGATCTCGCCGACCGTCGCGTAGGCGCGGACGGCGTCGAGGATCGACGGCATCAGGTTCACGTCCGACTTGGCCGCGTCGGCCGCAATGGCGTCGAGGGCGGCGCCCACCGCGGCGTCGTTCCTCTCTGCCTTCACATGGGCCAGGCGCTTCAGTTGCCGCTCCTCGACCTCGGGCCCGATGTGGAGGATGTCGAGAGGACCATCGTCGGTCTCGGTGAAGCGGTTGACGCCGACGACCACGCGCCGACCGGCGTTGATCTTGTGCTCAAGCTGGTAGGCGGCCTCGGCGATCTCGCCCTGGAAGTAGCCGTTCTCGATGCCCTCGTAGACGCCTTCGAGGATCGAGCCATTCCCGAGCTCGTCGAGGTGGGCAAACACGGCCTCGGCGCGCCGCTCCATCTCGTCGGTGAGGCTCTCGACGAACCACGACCCGCCAAGGGGATCGGCGACGAGCGGGACGCCGGTCTCGTGGGCAATGACCTGTTGGGTCCGCAGAGCGATACGCGCCGCCCGCTCTGTAGGCAGGGCGAGGACCTCGTCCATGGAGTTGGTGTGCAGGCTCTGCGTGCCGCCGAGCACGCCCGCCAGTGCCTCGATGGCCGTGCGCACGATGTTCACTTCGGGCTGTTGGGCGGTGAGAGACACGCCCGCCGTCTGGGTGTGGAACCGCAGCTGCATGGAGCGCGGGTTCTTCGCGCCGTAGCGGTCGCGCAGCCAACGGGCCCAGATGCGGCGAGCCGCCCGGTACTTGGCGATCTCCTCGAAGAAGTCGATGTGGGCGTTGAAGAAGAACGAAAGACGCGGGGCGAACTCGTCGACGCCCAGGCCCGTCGCCGCCGCCGCCTCGACGTAGGCGAACCCGTTGGCCAGGGTGAACGCCAGCTCCTGGGCGGCCGTCGATCCCGCCTCCCGGATGTGGTAGCCGGAGATCGACACCGGGTGCCAGCGCGGCATCTCGGCCTGGCAGAAGCGGATCATGTCGGTGACGATCCGCATCGAGGGCCGCGGCGGGAACACGAACTCCTTCTGCGCCTGGTACTCCTTGAGGATGTCGTTCTGGATGGTGCCGCCCAGCTGCTGACGGGCCGCACCCGCCTTCTCGGCCACGGCTACGTACATGGCAAGCAGCATGGAGGCCGGGGAGTTGATCGTCATCGACGTGGTGACGTCGGCCAGGTCGATGCCGTCGAACAAGTCCTCCATGTCGGCGAGCGTGTCGACGGCGACCCCGCAGCGGCCGACCTCGCCGAGGCTGTGCGGGTCGTCGGAGTCGCGGCCCATGAGTGTCGGCAGGTCGAACGCAGTCGACAGGCCGTCGCCGCCCGCCCGCAGGATCTCCCGGAAGCGCACGTTCGTGTCCTCGGCGGTGCCGAAGCCGGCGAACATCCGCATCGTCCAGAGCTTCGAGCGGTACATCGACGCGTGAGGACCGCGCGTGTACGGGTACTGCCCCGGGAAGCTCTCGTCGTCGGGGCCGTAGACAGGCTCGAGGGGAACACCGGACATGGTCTCGGCGTCCACGTCGCGCGTCGGCGCGGCGTCGAAGGCGTCCCGCCATTCGTCCCGGTGGCTCATGGCGTCAGTATGCCCGTCACCGATTCAGGTTCTGGGCGTCGGCGAGCAGCTGGGTGACATCGACCATCTTGAAACCCCGGGCCTTGAGGCCCTCGAGCAGCATCGGCAGCGTCTGCATGGTCTTCGTGCGATCGGGGATCCCGCCGTCGTGGGCGAGGATGATCGAGCCCGGCCGGACCCGCGTCAGCATGTCATCGACGGCGTCGCGCATGTCCGGCGTGTGGTCGACGAAGCGCTCGAGGCACAGGTCCCAGAAGATCGTTCGGTACTGGTTGGCGTTGGCCAGCACGCCGACGGCCTCGTCGGTGAGGCCCTTCGGAGGCCGGAAGTACTTGGGCGCGGGGGCGCCCACCTCGGTGATCGCGTCCGCCCCCCGGGTGATCTCCTGGCCGACCTGGTCGGCCCGCATCAGTTCGAGGTCGGGGTGGTCCCACGTGTGATCGCCGACCTCGTTGCCGTCGGCCAGGACGTCGTGCACGAGGTCGGCATGGGCGGTGACGTTCAGGCCGACCTCGAAGAAGGTCGCGTGGGCGTGGTACTGGCGCAGGAGCTGCAGTACCCGCGGCGTCCAGCGAGGGTCGGGTCCGTCGTCGAACGTGAGCGCGACGACCTTCTGGCCCGTGTCGACGCGGACGACGGCACCCTTCCGTCCTGATGGCGCCGCGGCCGTGGTGCGGCCCGGCCACACGAGTGCCGCGACCCCAAATCCAACGAGTGCAGAGGCCACACATGCCACTGCGACTGCAGACCGTCGCACGCCTGAACTCTACGGGTAGGGTCGCCGAATTATGACCGCGGCAGAGAAGCAGGCACCCGATCGCAACCTGGCCATGGAGCTGGTCCGAGTCACCGAGGCGGCGGCGCTGGCGGCGTCCCGGTGGATGGGGCGGGGTGACAAGGAGGGTGCGGACGGCGCCGCGGTGGACGCCATGCGCGTCGTGCTGGGAACCGTCGCCATGGACGGCATCGTCGTCATCGGCGAGGGCGAGAAAGACGAGGCGCCGATGCTCTACAACGGCGAGAACATCGGCGACGGGACGCCGCCCTCGGTCGACATCGCCGTCGACCCCATCGACGGCACCACGCTGACATCGCTCGGCCGCGGCAACGCCCTGGCGGTCATCGCCATGAGCGAGCGGGGCACGATGTTCAACCCGGGGCCGTGCGTGTACATGGAGAAGATTGCGGTCGGCCCCGACGCCGCCGGCGCCATCGACATCACCCGTTCCCCCACCGAGAACCTCGAGAGCGTGGCCAAGGCCCTCGGCCGCGCCGTGCGGGACCTCACCGCCGTCATCCTCGACCGGGACCGCCATGCGGACCTCATCGCCGAGATTCGCAGCGCCGGCGCCCGCATCCGGCTCATCCCCGACGGCGACGTCGCGGGCGCCATCTCTACTGCGTGGCAAGAGTCCGGCGCCGACGTTCTGTTCGGCATCGGCGGCACGCCCGAAGGCGTCATCGCCGCCGCCGCCCTCAAATGCATGGGCGGCGAGATGCAGGGCAAGCTCTGGCCGCGCAACGACAAGGAGCGCCAGGCCGCCATCGACGAGGGCTACGACCTCGACCAGGTCCTGACGACCGACGTTCTCGTCGCTGGCGACAACGCCTTCTTCGCCGCCACCGGCATCACTGACGGCGAGCTCCTACAGGGCGTCCACTACGACGCTCGGGGCGCCACCACTGAGTCACTCGTCATGCGCTCCAAGTCAGGCACCGTTCGCCGCATCGACGCCCGGCACCGCCTCCCGAAGCTGCGCGAGTTCGCCTCGATCGAGTTCGGCTAGCTCGACTACGAGCTGGCCGCCATCGACTCGTGGAAGAGTGAATCCGGGGCCGTCGCGATCGGGAAGGCGGCCACCGGCGAGCCCGATACGTACGACGTCGAGATGTAGTCGCCAACCATCCGGCCCTGGCTGGTGTTGGCGAGCCACCTCGTTTGCATCGGGCTCGATGTGAGCGTGGTTTCGGCCCCCCACCCGCTCAGTCCGCTCGTTGAGGAGATCTGGCCCACCTGTAGCTGACAGGCCGTGCCCGAGCATGCCGCCTGGGGGAAGAAGTAGTAGGTCAACGTCAGGTGGGCGGTCGCTCCCGACGTCGTGCGGTCGACGCCGATGCCGGGTATGAAGTGGTCGACCGTGCTCGTCACCGCGTCGATCGGCACACGAGCCGGCGTCGACCAGTTGACACCGTCGGACGACGTTGAGATCACGAGGTCATTCGAAGAGCAGCGGGCACGGAACCGGCAGTCGTTCCATGTCAGGTAGACGGTGCCGGCGCCGTCCATCTCCGCTGAGGGAAGGCCGTCGCGCATGTTGCCGTGCACGCGGTGGCGCTGCCATCCGCTGACCGCGCTCGAGGCGCTCCACGTGGTGCCGCCGTCGCTCGAGTGGTAGGAGAGAATCCCGCTCACCGAGCCGTTGGCGATGGGCACGATGACCGTGCCGTCCGGCTTCACGAGCGGCTGGCCTCCGAGCCCGTGGGTGTTGTCGGCCGTCGTCTTCGGGGGCGACCACGTCTGGCCACCGTCGCTCGACGTGGTGTTGTAGACGAGATCACCGTTGCCGTTGTCGTCGTACTCGATATAGCAGTGGCCGTAGAAGGGACTGGTCGGCGTGTTGTCGCACGTGATCCAGTCCTTGTCGAGGTTGGCGCCCCTCGTCGCCGCCACCGTGGCGTTGCCCCAGGTGATGCCGTCCGTCGAGGAGTTGACGGTGACGGCGACGCCCGGCGTCCCGTTCATCGCCAGCGTGGTGATCAGCCAGCGGCCATCCTTGGCGTCGTAGGCGACGCTGGGATCGGTGGCGCGGCTGTAAGGCCCGGGGACCGGCGCGGCCTGGGTGAGGCCGGGCAGGATGCCGTGCGCCCAGGTCGCCCCGCTGTCGGTCGACGTCGCCCAACCGATGGCGCCCGACCCGCCGTTGTAGATCCGGCCGACCTGGAAGCCGGACACGACCGTCGTCCCGTTGGCGAAGGTGTCGGGTTCGACCTCGGTCTGGTGCTGGCTCTGGCGGTTGGCGAGCGGGTCAGTGCTGATGACCTGGACGTTGGCCGCGGCGCCGGCGCCGGCGCCGAGAAGGGCCACGGCCGTAGTGACGCTGACGGCGATGAGCAGAAGGCGGTGGGCTGCACGCATGGCGAGTAACGCTACAGATTCCATTCAGAGATCGCGGCGCATCTGGACCATCTCTCGCTCGTTCTTCCATGTCCAGCGGGCTACTTCCCGCCAGCCGTGCCCCAAGTAGAACGCGAAGGCGCGGCTATCGGCGTAGGTGCGCAGACCCAGGTGACGGCATCCGCGTTCGGCGGCCAGTGACTCGAACGCGGCCAGCAACTGCGACCCGATGCCGAGGCCGCGCTCATTCCGCCCGATCATCAGGCGGCGGAGATAGGCCACGCCACCCTGGGAGTAACCCGACGCCGCGCCGACGATCTCGCCGTCACGGCGAGCAGCAATGGTGAACGGGTCCTCGCCGTCGGCGTGGGGCCCCAGCGTGTCGACGCGGTAGGTGTCCCATTCCCGATCCTCGAAGGCCGCGATCTCATCGTCGCCGCCCTCACTCACGCTCAGCTCGAGCTCGATGCCGCCGCGGCCGACGATTGCGGGAGAGGCGAACGGTGCGTCGGCGATCGGACGCCAGACGCGTCCGCTGTCGGTCTTGGACTCCTCGAGCAGGTGCACGCGCTCGAACGTCACCGTGGCGCGGTAGCCGGCAAGGGCCCCGACGGCGGCTTCGATGCGGTCGGGCGCCATCTCGTCGGCGAGCGTCACGTGGGGCACAAAAGGCCAGGTCAGAGGCCGTTCCAGCGGCGGCACGAACACCCCGTCGCGCAGGCGGCCGAGGGTCTGGATGTCCGGACCCGACACCACCAGATACAAGGTGGGGCTGTCGGGCTGGAAGGTGGCGGGCGGCCCGAGCTGCAGGGTGAAGGACCCGATAGAGGCGGCCGCGCCGCGCAGCACGCGCAGGGCGTCGCCCATGGCGTCCTCGCGCACGTTGACGGGTGGCACGAGGGTGAGGTGGGACGGGATGCGGCCCAGGGCGCCGTCGTCGCACGCCCGGCGCAGGGCGTCGACCTCGCGATCGAACGGCGCCGGCAAGAGCAAGGCCACACCGAGCCGGCGCTTGGGCATCAGGGTTGCAGCAGCACGTGCATGCGGCGCGACGCGGCGCGCAGGCCGAAGATCCCCATGATCGCGAGGTACCCGACGTGGACGAGCATGTCGACGCCGATGGTGCCGGTCGTGAAGGCCCGCTCCATCGCCACGCCTTGGTACAGCGGTGTGCACTGCACGACGAGCTGCAAGGCGCGGGGGTACGTCGCCAACGGGTAGAACGTCGCCGAGAACAGGAACAGCGGCAGGATCGTGAGCTGCACGAACTCGAAGTCCTGCCAGCTCCGCATGTACGAGGTGCATGCCAGGCCGACGGCGCCAAACGCGAAGCCGATGAGCGTTGCCCCAGGAAGGGCGAGCACCAACCACGGCGACTGCACGAGTCCCATCGCCGCCATCACGAGCAGGAAGGCGACGGCGTACATGAACCCGCGGAACAGGGCCCAGCCGATCTCGCCGAGCGCGAGGTCGTCGACAGTGACCGGCGTGGCCAGGATCGCCTCGTAGCTCTTCTGGTACTTCAGCTGAAAGAACACGCCGAACGTGCTGTCGAACACGGCGCCGTTCATCGCCGACGCGGCGAGGAGGGCGGGGGCCACAAACGCCGCGTACGTCAGCGAGTGGCCGGCGACGTTGACGTGTCCGACGAGCTTGCCGATGCCGATGCGCACCGACAGCAGGTAGAAGACAGGCTCGAAGAAACCCGCGAGGAACGTGAGCCACAGATGGCGGTACACCATGAGCTTGCGCTCGAGGATGCGCGGCGCACGCGGGCGACCCGCCAACAGCGGACTCACCAGCCGGAGGGGCATGTCTGTCACTGCACGAGTCTCCGGCGATAGGTGGCGTTGGCGATCAGGCAGCCGCCGACGAACCAGGCGCCGAGATAGGCCACGTGGGCGAGAGAGCCGAGGAACGAGGCCTTGCCCAGCGCCAGATGGCGGCACAGATCGACGCCATGCCACAGGGGCGTGATGTAGGCGACGGGACGGAGTTCAACCGGGAGTTGTGACACCGGGAAGAAGGTCCCGGAGAACAGGAACATCGGCATCACGCCGAACCGGAAGAGGGCGGTGAGGCCGCTGTCGCGCTCGAGGGTCACCGCGTAGCCCGCAATTGGCGCCGCGAAGGCGAGGCCCGTCAGCAGCCCCACCGGGATCAGCAGCACAGCCTCGGGCGACTTGATGGCGTCGAAGGCCGCCATCACCACGAAGAAGATCGTGCACACCATCAGGACGCGGACGCCGATCCACGTCAGGTGCCCGGCGAGGATGTCGCGAACGCGCAATGGCGTGGCGAGCATGGCGTCGTAGGTCTTCAGCCACTTCACCGCCGCCATCACCGGCCACGCCGCCTCCATCGCCGCCGTCTGCATGGCGGCCGCCGCGAGCAGCGCTGGCGCCAGGAACACGAGATAGCTCACCCCGCCAAGGGAGCCGCGGTGGCCCTTGTTGACAAGCGAGCCCAGACCGAGCCCCATCGCCGCGAGGAACAGCACCGGCTGCAGCACGCTCGAAACCGCCGAGCCCCGCCACGTTCGCTTGTAGCGGTAGGCCCAGGATTGCAACGAACGGACCGAGGCCGAGCTCATGTCAATCGGTCAGGCTGCGGCCGGTGAGGTGGAGGAAGACGTCTTCGAGGGTGCTGCGCCGGACCAGGGCGAAGTCGGGCTTCACCCCGAGAGCGTGGACCGCGGACAGGGCCGCTTCGCCGTCGTGGGCGTACAGCAAGACGCGGTCGGGAAGCACCTCGACCCGGTCGGCGGCGCCGTCGAGCCGGTCCAGGGCCGCCGTGGCCTCAGCGCCGGGCAGCCGCACCTCGAGAACCTCCCTCGTTGAGTAGCGGGAGATGAGGTCGCGCGGCGTGCCCTCGGCGACGATCTTGCCGTTGTCCATCACGACCAAGCGGTCGCAGAGCTGCTCGGCCTCGTCCATGTAATGCGTCGTGAGGACCTGGGTGACGCCCTGCTGCTTGAGGCGGTAGAGGCGGTCCCAGACGGCGTGGCGCGCCTGGGGATCGAGCCCGGTCGTGGGCTCGTCGAGCAGCAGCAACTCGGGCTCGCTGATGAGCGCCCGGGCGATCGTCAGGCGCCTCTTGAGACCGCCCGACAGCGGGTCGACCCGGTCGTTGGCCCGGTGGTCGAGCTGCACGAACTCGAGCAGCCGGTCGGCGCGCTCGCGTACGACCGAGCGCGGGAGGTCGAAGTAGCGCCCGTAGATCAGCAGG
>JAFAUA010000007.1 GCA_019243595.1 Acidimicrobiia bacterium | reverse complement strand
ATCGCCGCAGCACTGGTGGCTGTCATGGCGTGGATCTTGCTGCGGCCCCAGAGCATGGCGGCCGCGGCGGTGGTCCTGATCGTCTTCGCCGACATCGTCTTCTTCACCGGCGGTGCGGCGCTCAGCAACCTGGGACACGGCGAAGGGGTCGTCCCGATCGCCGTTCCCGGAACCGTTGCCGTGGCGTCGCTTGCCGGCTTCGTCGCCGCTGCCGTGGTGCTCGCGTTCCCAGGTCCTCCACGCACCACGCCGCTGGTCCTGAAGCCCTCGCACGCGGCGTTCGCCGGTCTCCTCATTGGCGCAGTAATCGGGGCGCTGATGCTTCTTGCACGGCAGCTGCGGAATGACAAGCCATTACCGGGCGACGTGTCCGTGTCCATGCACACGCTTTCGTTCAGCCCTGGCCGGTTGACGTCGCGAGGGGGGCCCACGACGTTCTTCGTCGGCAACCGCGACCTGTTCTGGCACACGTTCACCATCGACCGTCCCCACGGCGTCTGCGTGCCGGTCGGCGGGGCGCGCCGGGTTCGGGTCGACCTCCCGCCGGGCCGTTACGAGTACCACTGCCGAGTCCCCGGCCACCGGACGGCGGGGATGAAGGGCGTGCCCGTCGTCAGCTGAACGACGCACGTCTCCTCGGGAGTGCAAGGGCTAGCGGGTCAGGATCACGACCGACGCGTTGGCGCCCCGGCCCACGGTGTGGCCCAGCGCGACGCGCGCTCCGTCGACCTGCCGCGGCCCGGCATCACCTCGGAGTTGGCGGGTCAGCTCGACCAGCTGGCCGAGCGCCGACGCCCCCAGTGGCTCGCCCTTGGAGAGAAGGCCGCCGCTCGGGTTCACCGGCAGCCGGCCGCCCATGCGGGTGGCGCCCTCGTCGAGCAGCTTGGCGGCATCGCCGGTTGGGCATAGACCGAGCTCCTCGTAGGACAACAGTTCGCGCGCCGCGTCGGTGTCCTGAAGCTCGACGACGTCGAGGTCGGCCGGTCCGAGGCCGGCCTGCTCGTAGGCGGCGCTCGCTGCGAGTGTCGTCGCCGGCGGGATGTCGTCGTCGACGAGCCCCGACATCGGCGTCGCCTCACTGAGGACGTTGCCCGGCAGATGGGATCGCAGGGCGGCCGCTGCCACTCGCACCCCATCCCCAGAGGACGATGACACGGCGCGCAGCACGAGCGCGGCCGCACCCTCGTTGGGTGAGCACAGCATCCACAGGTGGAGTGGCTCACAGACCAGACGCGAAGCCAGCACCTCGTCGGCCGTTGCCGGCTTCTGGAACATGGCATCGGGGTTGTTGACGCCGTTGGCCCGGTTCTTGACGACGACGTCGGCCAGGTGCTGTTTGGTGACGCCCGATTCCCGCATCAGGCGCTGGCCCCGCAGGGCGAAGTAAGCGGGGGCGGGGGACAGCCCGGCTTCTTCCTGCCAGGGGGCGAAGAATGAGGAGCGGATGATGCCCTTGGGCATCTTCTCCATGCCGAAGACGAGGACGGTGTCGTACTGGCCGGCCGCGATCGCTGCCGCAGCCATCATCACCGCCGCCCCGCCACTGGCGCAGCCGGCTTCGACGTCGACGATCGGTCCGCCCGTCGCGCCCAACGCGTCGAGGACGCGGTGCCCGGCGGCGACCCCGGAGTACGCGGTGCCGCAGAAGGCGGCCTGGAAATCACGGCGGTCGACGCCCGCGTCGGCGAGCGCCTGGCGAACGGCGGCGACGCCCATCTCGGTGACGGTCCTGCCTTCAAAGCGCCCGAAGGGATGCAGGCCGATCCCGGCGACTTCGACCGACCTCACGTCACCGCCTCACCCGAACGCCCACGTGACCACGTCGTTGCCGTCGTCGTCGGTGTGCAGGGTGACGAGTTGGAGCGTCATGTCCTGGCCGAACGTCAGCGCGGAGGGGTCGGACTCGGTCAGGCGGGTGATCACGCGTACCCCCTCGGGGAGTTCGACCACGCCGAAGCCGTACGGCACCTCGCCCCGGTAGCCGGGCGGGGGAGCGGTCACCGCCGTCCACATCCACAGCGTGCCGCGTGGCGACAGCAGCGCCTCGCCGACATCCTCACTTCCGCAGTACGGACAGAGCGGCCCGCGTGGGAACTGATGACGGCCGCACGCCGCGCACCTGCCGCCGATCAGGCGGGGCTCGGTAGTGAACAGTCCCTCGTGGAC